>JAFUKH010000025.1 GCA_017467845.1 Lachnospiraceae bacterium
CTATCAAGAGAGATATGGGTACTGACAACGGACGTACCATTGATGACAAGAAGTATTCCCCTCAGCAGATTTCTGCAATGATTCTGCAGAAGCTGAAAGCAGATGCTGAGAGCTACTTAGGTGATAAGGTTACCTAGGCTGTTATCACTGTTCCTGCTTAATTCAACGACTCTCAGCGTCAGGCTACCAAGTATGCAGGTAAGATTGCAGGTCTTGATGTAAAGCGTATCATCAACGAGCCAACCGCAGCTGCATTAGCATACGGTCTTGACAATGAGAAAGAGCAGAAGATTATGGTATACGACTTAGGTGGTGGTACCTTCGATGTTTCCATTATCGAAATCGGTGACGGCGTAATTGAAGTACTTGCAACCAACGGTGATACCCATCTTGGTGGTGACGACTTCGACAACAAGATTACCCAGTGGATGATCGACGAGTTCAAGAAGGCAGAAGGCGTTGACCTTTCTAACGATAAGATGGCTCTTCAGAGATTAAAAGAAGCAGCTGAGAAGGCTAAGAAGGAATTATCCAGTGCAATGACCACTAACATTAACCTTCCTTTCATCACTGCAACCGCTGAAGGTCCTAAGCACTTTGATGTAAACTTAACCAGAGCAAAATTCGATGAGTTAACTCATGACTTAGTAGAGAGAACAGCAATTCCTGTTCAGAACGCTATGAGAGATGCAGGCTTAACCAACGCTGATTTAGGTCAGGTATTATTAGTTGGTGGTTCTACCAGAATCCCTGCAGTACAGGATAAAGTAAAGCAGTTAACCGGTAAGGAGCCAAGTAAGTCTCTTAATCCTGATGAGTGTGTAGCAATCGGTGCTTCTATTCAGGGTGGTAAGCTTGCTGGTGATGCAGGTGCAGGCGAAATCTTATTATTAGACGTAACTCCACTTTCTCTTTCTATCGAAACCATGGGTGGTGTTGCAACCAGATTAATTGAGAGAAATACTACTATTCCTACCAAGAAGAGCCAGATCTTCTCTACCGCAGCTGATAACCAGACAGCAGTGGATATCAACGTAGTACAGGGTGAGAGACAGTTCGCGAAGGACAACAAGTCCCTTGGACAGTTCCGTCTTGACGGTATTCCACCTGCACGTCGTGGTGTTCCTCAGATTGAGGTTACCTTCGATATCGATGCAAATGGTATCGTAAATGTATCTGCTAAAGATCTTGGAACCGGTAAGGAACAGCACATTACCATTACTTCTGAGACCAATATGTCTGATGCAGACATCGAAAAGGCTATCAAGGAAGCTGCTGAGTTCGAGGCTCAGGATAAGAAGAGAAAAGAAGCTGTAGAAGCTAGAAACGATGCAGATGCGTTCGTATTCCAGACCGAGAAGGCACTTTCTGAAGTTGGTGACAAGATTTCAGACAGTGATAAGACTCAGGTACAGGCTGACTTAGAGGCTGTTAAGGCAATCCTTGAGAGAACTGCTAATCAGGAAATGTCAGATGCAGATGTAGATGAATTAAAGGCTGCGAAAGAGAAGTTAATGACTTCTGCACAGAGTCTTTTTACCAAGATGTACGAGAACATGCAGGGTGCAGCAGGCCAGGCAGGTCCTGATATGAGTGGCTTTAATGGAGCTGATGCAGGTGCCGGCGCACAGAGCGCTCCTGAAGATGACGTAATTGATGGAGACTTCAGAGAAGTCTAAAAATGAAAAAGTACTTCTAAGCCGGCCGAAAACGCCGGCAAAGAAGTACTATGTTTTCGTTAGAAGAATGCTGAGGCATTCTTCTAACGAAATATAGATATGAAAGGTTTGAACAATATGGCAGAGCAGAAAAGGGACTATTATGAGGTCCTTGGTGTAGATAAAAATGCAGATGAAGCTGCTATTAAAAAGGCCTATAGAAATTTAGCAAAGAAGTATCACCCGGATGCCAATCCGGGTGATGCTGAAGCTGAAAAGAAGTTCAAAGAGGCTTCGGAAGCATATGCAATTTTGAGCGATCCGGAGAAAAAGCGTCAGTATGATCAGTATGGTCATGCTGCTTTTGACGGTATGGGCGGAGGCGCCGGTGGCTTCGATTTTAATAGTGCAGATTTCGGCGATATTTTCGGTGATATTTTTGGCGATTTCTTCGGTGGTGGTTTCGGCGGAAGCAGAACCCGAAGTGCAAATAATGGACCTATGAAAGGGGCAAACCTACGTACCAGTGTACGTATTACCTTTGAAGAGGCTGTTTTTGGTTGCGAAAAAGAAATTGAGCTTACTGTAAAGGAAAATTGTAAGACCTGTAACGGATCAGGTGCAAAACCGGGCACCTCACCGGAGACTTGTTCGAAGTGTGGCGGTAAGGGGCAGGTAGTGTTTACTCAGCAGTCGTTCTTCGGAACTGTGCGTAATGTACAGGCATGTCCTGATTGTAGCGGAACCGGTAAAGTAATCCGTGATAAGTGTACAGACTGTAACGGAACCGGCTATGTTCCTATGAGAAAGCGTTATGCCGTAGATATTCCGGCAGGTATTGACAATGGTCAGTGCAAGCGTTTATCGGGCTTAGGTGAGCCTGGGACTAACGGAGGCCCGAGAGGTGATGTATTAGTAGAGGTTGTTGTTGGCCGTCATCCGATTTTCCAGAGACAGGATTACAATATTTACTCTACTGTTCCTATGTCCTTTGCGGTAGCAGCTTTAGGTGGAGAAATCGTAATTGATACGGTAGACGGTAAGGTAATCTATGATGTGAAGGCTGGCACTCAGACAGATACCAAGATTCGCTTAAAAGGCAAAGGTGTACCTACCTTACGTAACAAGGATGTACGTGGCGATCATTATGTTACTTTAGTGATTCAGGTGCCGGATAAGTTATCTCATGAGGCGAAGGACTTACTTAAGAAGTTCGATGCGGAAACCGGAGATTCCTTAAATGCAGCAAAAAATATAACTAAGGATTCTAAGGAAGGCGAAGAGCCTAAGGAAAAAGAAAAGAAAAAGAAATTTTGGAAGTAATTCCGGATGTGAAGGAGTTGTCAGAGGTGGGCAACTTCTTTTTTATTGTCAAATACCCGGAAATGTAGCATACTGAAAGAAAGGAATAAGGAGGACATTTCAATGGGTAATTCCTGTGCAGAAGTGGAACAGAGTTTTCGAGAGTGGCTTAGAAGCCAGTTCAGTGAGGAGGGGATGCGGCGTTATACGGATAACGCAATTATCGCCTATTCGCATGCACTGCGAACTGCCTGCACCCGGATAGAACCTTTTATTGCAGGGAATCTGTTTTATATCGAGGATTCTATAGAGTATGATATCACCTACGAAAAGCTGATTCACAGTAAAGATTTTGAAAGAGTAAATCGTGAGTCAGGCAATGGTACGCTTCTGGTGGCTATGCAGCTGTATCAGGCATATTTGCGCTATGCGGGGCAGGCTTCCGCGCCGGATATTTCTGCGCCTTTCTATCAGAAAACAGGCTTAAGTCAGGATATTTACAGTGAGTATCGTGGGGAAGAATTCCGATATGAAGAGGTTGCCATGACGCCCATTCAGCGTATCTATTACGGTGCGCCGGGTACAGGAAAGTCTTATTCCGTAAACAAAATGCTGGAAAGTCTATACCCGGATAAGATGCAGAGGGATACTCATAGCAGAAGAGTAATCTTTCATCCAACCTATCGCTATGAGGATTTTGTGGGGAGTATCCGGCCACTGATGACCGTAGACAGGCCTTTGGATTACCAGTTTGCTGCGGGCCCTTTCACTGTTTTGCTTAAGGAGGCTTTTTTAAATCCCAAGGAAGCTTATTATCTTGTTATTGAGGAGATTAATCGTGGAAATGCACCGGCAATTTTCGGTGATTTATTCCAGCTTTTGGACAGGCAGGATGGCGGTAGAAGTGAATATGCAATCACTAACATTGATATCATAAATTATTTGTCAAGAGACCCGGGACTAAAAAATATTTTTGCGGAAGGCAAAATATGGCTTCCGCCTAACTTCAATATTATCGCTACTATGAACACTGCGGATGAGAATATCTTTGTTCTGGATAGTGCATTTAAGAGGCGATTTGCCTTGGAATATGTGAGGATTAATTTTGATTATCTCCCGGAAGAGTGGTCACATCCTTATGAAACATTTGCCGGAAGAAAGCCATTGACAGCAATTTTTCGCGGAACTCCCCTGGAGGATTATGCAGACCAGTTGTACTATGAGGGAAAATTGTCCAGAGACTGGCCGACTTTTGCAAGACTTGTCAATCGTCTGATTGATTTGCAGAACAAAGCAAGACGCAGTCAGGAAAATAGACAGTTGACCAGAATTCCGGAAAATAAAAAATTGGGACAGTTTTTTGTATCAGAGGCAGATTTATGCCAAAAGGAGACCTTCCTCAATAAGGTTGTTTTTTATCTGAAGCAGGATGTTTTTATGGATTCGGAGCAGTATATGACAGAATCTTATGAAGAAATATATCTTACTTATGTGGAGGATGATGCAGATATTTTTGAATTATTGGTTCCTTAGATGGCAATAGCCACTTTATTTTGTTGAAAAGAAATCTATATTTTGTTATATTAGAGGATGGATTAGTGTGTTGAAGCGTATTGAGGTGAATTCATGCAGTATTTGGAACAGTTAAAAAGTAAAGTGGAAGAGTATTTTCCGTTATTTGTAAAAACCATGGTTTTCTCTGTGGTGATATATTTTGTGCTAATGACCAACCAGCTGACCAATCCATATGATGGCTTATGGGAGTATTCTGATTATACAGCCGGACGCTGGGAGTTGTCACTGGGACGCTGGGTGTGGCTTTACCTTGATCGTCTGCGTATGGGAATAAGTGTTGACCCGCTGACATCTTTGATAACGCTGGCATGTTTTTCCACCGGAATGCTGCTGATTATCGATTTGTTCGGACTTAGGGAGCGCAAAATCAGCTACTTGATTATTTTTTTGTTTATAAGCAGCGCGTCGGCATGTATTTCCTTATCCTACCGATATATGTCTCCTACCTTTGGTATGGCTTTTCTGTGTAATGTTTTTGCCGGATGGATTTTATTCCGACTTAGGAATGTGATTCTTGCGGTGCTTTCATCTGCGGTGTTTATCGGTTTGGGTATGGGACTATATCAGGCTAATATAGGATGCGCAGGTATTGTGATACTTGGTGCATTGTTATTATTAACCTTAAGAGATGACCAAAGTGTAAAGTCCATAATGCAGAACGTGGGGAAGGCTGCGGCTGCTATCTGTGGCGGCGGTGTGTTATATATTGCCGGACTTAATGTGCATCTTGCAGTGTTCGGACTTGAGATGTCCGGTTATAATGGAGGAAGCTCTTACTCTATCGGGAACACTTTGCGTAATTTCCCGGTCAGTTTAAAGCGCACCTACAATATGATGAGTGACTTTTATCTGGCTAATTTTTATAAATCCAATGTATTTCAGGAGCAGAAGATATATTTAGTTGTATTTATCTGTGTGGGACTTCTTCTTTTACGTGGAGTATTTCTGTTATGGAAGAAAAATCCTGTGAAAGCCATTATTTACTTGGTATTTCTGGCATTGGTTCCACCTGCATGTAATGCGGTTATGTTTATTGCAACTGACACAGGCGTCAGTATGCAGATGACTGCATCAATATCATTGGCAATTCCGGTAATGCTCTGCGTGGATGCGGTTTTGGAAGAAAAAGGAAAAGTGGTGTACTTATTCCGCAGGGTAACAATCCTATTGATGGCAGTGGTGCTGTATGGTAGTATTTATCAGGTTCAACTGGATCAGAATGCTATGCTGGAGGGTAAAATTGCTACCACAACCCTGGCACAGCAGATTGTGGACGAGATAGAGGAATACGGTTATCTGGATACTGAGAATCGTTATTGTATAGTGGGGCTTCCGGCGGGAAATCCATTGTTTGATGTAAGTGATATGTATAGTAAAGCCAATACCTACGCTGCATTTGGAGCGTGGTGGACAGACCCGACCTGTACCAGACGCTCTTGGCAAAGTGTATTTTCCCATCTGTGCGGAGTAAATATTCCGATTTGCACGGCGGATGAGTACCGTAGCATTCAGGCAGACGAAGCGGTGCAGAATATGCCTATATTTCCGGAAGAGGGGTGTATCATGGAAGTAAACGGAATTATTGTTGTAAGAGTGGGATAAGAAAGGTTAGATAATATGAAGTGGACAAAATTCAGAATTAAAACAACAACGGAAGCAGAGGACATTATTATCAGTTCTTTGTATGATATTGGGTTTGAGGGAGCGCAGATTGAGGATAAGATTCCTCTTACTGCATTAGAGAAGGAGCAGATGTTTGTGGATATCCTGCCGGATGGTCCGGCGGATGACGGAATTGCTTACCTTAGCTTCTTTGTGGAGCAGAAGGAAGATGGCAGTCTTGAGGTCAATGGTGAACCTATGGAGGTAGCTGCTATTGTAGCTGCTGTGGAGAATGAGCTTAAGTGTATCCGTGACTGGATGGACATTGGTGAAGGAACCATCACTGTGGATGAGACGGAAGATATCGACTGGATTAACAACTGGAAGCAGTATTTTCATCAGTTTTATATAGATGACATTCTTGTCATTCCTTCCTGGGAGGATATTAAGCCGGAAGATAGTGAAAAAATGGTGCTTCACATCGATCCCGGTACTGCGTTTGGAACCGGTATGCATGAAACTACCCAGCTTTGCATCCGTCAGCTGCGTAAGTATATTACACCGGAGACTGTGCTTTTAGATGTGGGAACCGGAAGTGGTATTCTGGCAATTCTTTCCCTTATGTTTGGGGCAAAGCATTGTGTGGGTACCGATTTGGATCCATGTGCAGTAGAGGCGGTAGCGGATAACTGCAAGAACAATAATATTGATGTAAAAGATTTCGAAATGATGATTGGCAATATTATCAGTGATAAAGAGATTCAGGATCGTGTGGGTTATGAGAAGTACGACATCGTAGTAGCCAATATTCTGGCGGACGTGTTGGTACCTCTTACGCCGGTAATCGTGAATCAGATGAAGAAGGGTGGTATCTATATTACTTCCGGAATTATCGACGATAAAGAGCAGACTGTAGTGGATGCTGTAAAGGCAGCAGGTCTGGAAGTGCTTGAGGTTACCTATCAGGGCGAATGGGTATCTGTAACCAGTACGAAGAGATAATCTAAGAACGCAAAGGACGCGTTCCAAGATTATCTATAGCTTCGTACGCGGAATTTGCGCTTGGCGCAAAGTTCCTGCCCGAGGAGGATATATGTATCAGTTTTTTGTAGAACCAAATCAGATTAATACAGATACTAAGACCGTGTGTATCACCGGGAATGATGTGAATCACATCAAAAATGTACTGCGTATGAAAATTGGCGAGCAGCTGGCGGTAAGTAATGGCACGGATGGCAAAGAGTATCATTGCAGCATTTCCACCATGGATGAAAGCAGTGTGGTGCTGGAACTCTTTGAAGTCGTTGAGGACGGCGCAGAACTTCCTTCTCAGGTGGTTCTTTTTCAGGGGCTCCCCAAGGGAGATAAGATGGAGCTGATTATCCAGAAAAATGTGGAGCTGGGGGTCCATTCCATTATTCCTGTTGCGGCAAAACGCTGCGTGGTAAAGCTGGATGATAAAAAGGCTGGCTCTAAAATCGGTCGCTGGCAGGGGATTGCAGAGGCAGCAGCCAAGCAGAGTAAGCGTGGAATCATTCCACAGATTGGAAAGGTAATGACCTTTAAGCAGGCACTTTCTCATGTGCAGGACTTTGATGTAAAGCTGATTCCTTACGAGCACGCGGAGGATATTGGGAAGACGAAGGCAATATTGGAGAATGTGAAGCCGGGGCAGCGTATAGCGATCTTTATTGGTCCGGAGGGCGGTTTTGATGAGAGCGAAATCGAGCTGGCACTTGCAGCGGATGTGACACCTGTTACACTTGGCAAGCGCATTCTTCGGACAGAGACCGCAGGCTTTACCATTATGTCCTGGCTGATGTATCTGCTGGAGATGTGATACAACCATTCAGAACCGCATTCGCAAAATCGCCTCTTCGAGGCTTTCCTTTTGCGAATGTGTGGCTTCTCGCCACATAAATTTATGAAAATGGGCATTTACAAGCAAGCTTGACAGCCCGTTTTCATAAATTTGCACGGTTCTGAAGGTTATGCACGAAAAAAGTCGATTTGCATAAGATAGTAATAGATAATAGAAGTGAGGCGTAAAAGAAGATGGAGGCATATTTAGACAATTCTGCCACGACCCGGGTGGATCCGGAGGTGGCGCAGCTTATGACCCGCATTATGTGCGAGGATTACGGTAATCCTTCCAGCATGCACCGGAAGGGTGTGGAGGCAGAGCAGTATATCAGATATGCAAAAGAAACGCTGGCGGGACTTTTGAAGGTAAATGAGAAGGAGATTCTGTTTACCTCCGGAGGTACAGAGAGCGATAATACCGCATTAATCGGATGTGCCATGGCAAATATAAGGCGCGGTAAGCACATCATCACCACAAAGATTGAGCACCCGGCCATCTTGCAGACCTGTAAGTATTTAGAGTCTCAGGGCTTTGAAGTGACTTATCTTGGGGTGGATAAATCCGGACGAATTCGTTTAGAGGATTTAAAGGATGCCATGCGTAAGGATACCATTTTAGTATCCATCATGTATGTAAATAATGAAATCGGTGCAGTGCAGCCCATTGCAGAAGCTGCGGCACTTATTAAGAAGATGAATCCGGGGACATTGTTCCATGTGGACGCGGTGCAGGCATTTGGTAAATTCAGAATCCTGCCCAAAAGATTGGGAATCGATCTGATGAGTGTCAGTGGTCACAAAATCCATGGTCCTAAGGGCATAGGCTTTCTATATGTATCGGATAAAGTGAAGATGAATCCGATTACCTATGGTGGAGGTCAGCAGAAAAATATGCGCTCGGGTACGGAGAACGTTCCGGGAATCGCAGGTCTGGCCAAGGCGGCAGAGATGATGTATGAAGCCTTTGATGAAGACGTGGAGAGATTGTTCACCATTAAGGAATATTTTGTGGAGAACGTGCAGAAGATAGATGGTATCCAGGTGAACGGTTTACTGCCGGATGCGTCAGATATCCGTGGGACAGCGCCTCATGTGGTGAGCGTATCCATCGCCGGGGTGCGAAGCGAGGTGGTACTTCACGCATTGGAGAATAAAGGGATCTACATTTCGGCAGGAAGTGCCTGTGCATCCAATAAGCCACAGACCTCAGAAACCTTAAAAGCAATCGGATTACAAAAGGAATATTGGGATTCTACCATTCGCTTCAGTTTTTCCGTTTTCACTACTCTGGAAGAGGTAGAATATACACTGAAAACCTTGTATGATTTGTTAATCAATTTACGTAAGTACACCCGGAGATAGGGAAGAAAGGAAGTTTATGTACACATCTTTTTTGATAAAGTATGCCGAAATCGGTATTAAAGGAAAGAACAGATATATTTTTGAAGATGCACTTTGCCAGCAGATTAAGTATGCGCTGAAAAAGTGTGAAGGAAAGTTCCACATTCATAAGACTGCAGGCCGTATCTTTATTGATGCGGAAAGCGAGTTTGATTTTGATGAAGTAGTAGAGCATTTAAAGATGGTATTCGGTATCACCGGTATCTGTCCGGTAATCGTGACCGAGGACGAAGGATTTGAGAAGCTTTGTGAAACCGTTGTTAAATATATGGATGAGGCATATCCGGATAAAAATATGACTTTTAAGGTACATGCGAGACGTGCCCGCAAGAATTATCCCAAGGAGTCTATGGAGATTAACATGGATATGGGTGCAGTGCTTCTCGAGGTATTCCCGGAGATGCGTGTAGATGTTCACAAGCCGGATATCATGTTAAATATTGAAATCCGCGAAAAGATTTATATTTATTCGGAGATTATTCCGGGACCGGGCGGAATGCCTGTAGGAACCGGTGGAAAGGCAATGCTCCTTTTATCCGGTGGTATTGATTCTCCGGTAGCGGGATATATGATTGCCAAACGTGGTGTAAAGATTGACGCCGTATACTTCCATGCACCGCCATACACCAGTGACCGTGCAAAGCAGAAGGTTGTGGATTTGGCAAAACAGGTGGCGAAGTATACCGGACCGATTTACCTTCATGTTATCAACTTTACGGATATTCAGCTTTACATCTATGAGAAGTGTCCTCATGAGGAACTGACCATTATCATGCGTCGTTACATGATGCGTATTGCGGAAGAGATTGCGAAGAAGACAGAGTGTCTTGGTCTTATTACCGGCGAGAGTATCGGTCAGGTAGCATCCCAGACAATGCATTCCCTTGTGGCAACCAACGAGGTATGTGAGCTTCCGGTATATCGTCCGCTTATTGGTTTTGATAAGCAGGAAATCGTGGAAGTATCTGAGAAAATCGGTACCTATGAAACTTCCATTCAGCCATTTGAAGATTGTTGTACCATCTTTGTGGCAAAGCATCCGGTGACCAAGCCGAGTGTAAAGGTGATTCGTAAACATGAGAAGTATTTAGAAGAAAAAATTGACGAGCTTGTGCAGACAGCTTTGGATACAGACGAGTTGATTATCGTTGGTTAAGATTGAACGCCGGCATGCCGGCGTTCAAAAAAAAGGCATTGCCTTTTGGCAACGCCTTTAAAAATCTTTGATTTGAATTAGATGGTGTATGGAGCTAAGATAGCTAACACTTCATCAATATTCTCTTCAGCATGGATATTTAAATCGATTGGCTTAGAAAGATCTAAGCTGAAGATACCCATGATAGATTTTGCATCGATTACGTATCTTCCTGATACTAAATCAAAATCGTAATCAAATCTGGTAATATCGTTAACGAATGATTTTACCTTGTCAATTGAGTTTAAAGAAATCTGAACTGTTTTCATCTGGAACTACCTCCTTAATGTTTGTCATACCTTCTGACTACATATTAATGTTTTGATAAATAAATGTCAAGAATAAAACAATACAAAAAAAGTGGGGAAAAATATGAAAAATGTAGCATTACATAACTTAGGATGTAAGGTGAATTCCTATGAAATAGATGTTGTTGCACAAAAATTACAAGAAAGTGGTTATACTGTTGTACCATTTGATGAAAAAGCAGACATTTACATCGTAAATACCTGCACTGTGACAAATATTGCAGATCGCAAGAGCAGACAGATGCTTCATCGTGCCAAGAAGCAGAATCCGGACGCTGTTGTTGTGGCAATCGGATGCTATGTACAGTCCGGTAAGGAAACTATCGAAAAGGATGACTGTATTGACCTTGCCATCGGAAATAATAAAAAAGGTGAAATTGTTCAGATTATTGAAGCATATCTTAAAGAGAGAGGGCTTCTGTCCGGAGAAAAGGTGGACAAGACTCTGCACGATACCACAGTGCTGGATTTAAATAATACCTATGAGTACGAAGAGATGACTTTGAAAAAGACTACGGAGCATACTCGTGCGTATATAAAGATTCAGGATGGATGTAATCAATTTTGCAGTTATTGCATCATTCCCTACGCCAGAGGAAGAGTGCGCAGCCGTAAGGCAGAGGACGTTCTAAATGAGGTGCGGGGAATTGTGGCTGCAGGTTATCAGGAAATTGTGCTGACCGGTATTCATATTAGTTCTTATGGTATCGATTTTGAAGAGGATGCATGGAAAGAGGGGAAAAGTGTAGAGGTGCTTAAAAGTGAGGGGCGTCACGACTATTCCGGACGTTCCAAGCTGATTGATTTAATTGAACTGATTCATCAGGTGCCGGGGCTTTCTCGTATCCGTATCGGTTCCTTTGAACCGAGAATTGTGACGGAGGATTTTTGCAGAAGATTGGCAGCACTTCCTAAGGTTTGTCCTCATTTCCATCTTTCTTTGCAAAGCGGTTGTGATGAAACCTTAAAGCGAATGAATAGACACTATTCTACCGAGGAATACTTACGAAGTGTAAAGAATCTGCGAAGTGCTTTTGAGAGACCTGCCATCACCACGGATGTCATCGTGGGCTTTCCCCAGGAATCTGAGGAGGAATTTGCAAAGACAGTGAAGTATCTGGAGGAGATTTCCTTCTACGAAATGCATATTTTCAAGTATTCCAAACGTCAGGGAACCAAAGCGGCAGCGATGCAGGGACAGATACCGGATCAGGTGAAAACCTTAAGGAGTAACGTCCTTCTGGAAATGGAGAGGGAGCAGTCTTTAGAATATCGTTCGTACTATGTAGGTAAGAATGTGGAAGTGCTGTTTGAAGAAGCAAAGGTCATGGAAGGAAAAACCTATCAGGTGGGACACACCAAGGATTATGTGAAGGTTGCGGTAGAAACAGAGGAGAATTTCGCAAATACATTAGCAGTGGTGCAGGTTACAGGATTTTTGTCCGATGAAATACTTGTGGCATTGAAATTTACTGACAAATAAGGTATCATACAATATAATAGGCTTTATTTTGACACAGGAGAGGAAGAGCCGGATGCAGGATTTAGGAAATACACAATATTTTAAAGTACAGGCAGAGCCGGAAACAGGGGTGAAGGTAGTTCTTTCCACTGTTTACGAGGCGTTGACAGAAAAGGGTTACAATCCGGTTAACCAGATTGTAGGTTATATTATGAGCGGAGACCCTACCTATATCACCAGCCACAAGGGGGCAAGAAGCCTTATTATGAAGGTAGAGCGTGATGAATTGGTAGAAGAGTTACTTACAGAGTATATCAAGAACAATTACAGATAAGGTGTTAGTTGCGTATGAGAATAATGGGATTGGATTTCGGCTCAAGGACAGTGGGAGTGGCACTCAGCGATCCGCTGCTTATCACTGCACAGGGGCTGGAGATTATCAGACGTAAGGAAGAAAATAAGCTGCGTCAGACCCTTGCTAGAATCGAACAAATCATTGTAGAGAATCAGGTAGAGGAAATTGTACTTGGATTGCCAAAGAATATGAATGATACGGAAGGAGAGCGCGTAGCTCTCACCATGGAGTTTAAGGACAAACTGGAGAGAAGAACGGGATTGCCTGTTCACATGTGGGACGAGAGACTGACCACAGTTGCTGCGGACAAGGCCATGATGGAGGCAGGAATCCGTCGTGAAAACAGGAAAGATTATGTGGATATGATTGCAGCAACTTTGATTTTACAGGGCTTTTTGGACAAGCGTAGTATGGAGATTGTAAAAAATCCGTAAATGCAAGATTTTTTACAAGGCAAAATTGTGCCTGCGGCCCAATGTTTGCAGGTGTAGGAAAGGTATTACAATATGGCAAAATTAGAAAAGGTTACATTTAATCCGGATGGAGAAGAACCGGTTGATTTTTTTGTATTAGAGCAGACCAGAATCGGCGGTTATAACTATATCTTAGTAACGGATTTTGAGGAAGGTGATGGCGAAGCCCTCATCTTAAAGGACATTTCGAAAGATGGCGAGAGTGAAAGTGTATTCACAATCGTTTCTGATGATGAAGAATTAGAAGCAGTAGCAGGTGTTTTCGAAAGTATGCTTGAAGACGTAGAGTTTATCTAAACAGTTCAGCCATGCATGTCACTAGACGTCACAAAATGTGCTTGCACATTTTTGCGGGTGGTGATTTGCATGAGCAGAGCGCCACGTATATGAGCAAAGTTAGCTGCGAAGCAGCGATAAAGCACCGAAGGTGCCTTTGCGAATGGCGCGGGCTGAACGGAAGCAAGCGAATGGCGCGGGCTGAACATAAACGCACTGATTTACCATACTTTTTTCTGCTGAGTCGATATTTATAGGAGGTAAGATTTGAAGAAAAAAGAGAATATGGAAAATGCGTCTAAGCTTAAAATTATTCCACTGGGAGGCTTAGAGCAGATTGGTATGAACATTACTGCCTTCGAATATGAAGACAGTATTATTGTGGTGGATTGCGGTCTGGCATTCCCGGCAGATGATATGTTGGGAATCGATTTGGTAATTCCGGATATCACATACCTGAAGGATAACTTTGATAAGGTGAAGGGGTTTATGATTACCCACGGACACGAGGACCATATCGGAGCGCTTCCTTATGTATTGAAGGAACTGAATATACCCATTTATGCCACCAGGCTGACAATGGGCATTATTGAGAATAAGCTGAAAGAACACGATCTTGTAAAGGGAACCAAGAGAAAGGTTGTGAAGTTCGGTCAGTCCATTAATCTGGGAGATTTTAGAATTGAATTTATTAAGACCAACCACAGTATTGTAGATGCTGCGGCGTTGGCGATTTATTCACCGGCAGGTTGTGTGGTACATACCGGCGACTTTAAGGTGGACTATACACCGGTATTTGGTGATGCTATTGATTTGCAGCGTTTTGCGGAGATTGGCAAGAAGGGAGTTCTTGCTCTTATGTGCGATTCTACCAACGCAGAACGTCCCGGTTTTACGGCATCTGAGAGAACAGTGGGTAAGACCTTTGATACTTTATTTGAAGATCATAAGAATGATAGAATCTTTGTTGCAACTTTTGCATCCAATGTGGATCGTGTGCAGCAGATTATTAACACTGCCTATAAGTTTGGACGAAAGGTAGTGGTAGAGGGCCGTAGTATGGTGAATATCATCGAGACGGCGCAGAATCTGGGCTGCATCAGCATTCCGGAGAATACTCTTATTGAAATTGATAAACTAAAGAACTATCCGGATGAACAGCAGGTAATCATTACTACCGGCAGCCAGGGGGAAAGTATGGCAGCACTTAGTCGTATGGCAAGCAATATGCACCGTAAGATTACCATAGGCCCGGGGGATACTGTAATCTTCTCTTCCAGCCCGATTCCGGGTAATGAGAAGGCAGTTACCAGAGTTATTAACGAGCTTCTCCGTAAGGGCGCAGATGTTGTGTTCCAGGATACCCACGTATCCGGACATGCATGCCAGGAGGAGATTAAACTGATTTACTCTTTAGTGAAGCCTAAATATTCTATCCCTGTACATGGAGAGTATAAGCACTTAAAAGCACAGGCGAAGATTGCCCAATCTCTTGGCATAGATAAGGACAATATCTTTATCCTTTCTTCCGGTGATGTGCTGGAAATGGACGCGCAGGAGGCGAAAGTAACCGGAAAAGTGCAGGTTGGTGGCATCCTGGTTGATGGTCTTGGTGTGGGAGACGTAGGCAATGTAGTTCTACGTGACAGACAGCATCTTGCAGAAGATGGTATCTTAATCGTGGTGATGTCGCTGGATAAATATACCGGTCAGCTGGCAGCAGGTCCGGACATTGTGTCCCGTGGCTTTGTGTATGTGCGTGAGTCTGATGAGCTGATGGAAGAGGCCAGAGAGGTGGTTGATAGTGCAGTGAATGCTCTTATTAACAGAGGAATCAGTGATTGGGGCAAGCTGAAATCCACGACCAAGGAATCGCTCAGTGATTTTGTATGGAAGAAAACAAAGCGCAGACCTATGATTTTACCGATTATCATGGAGGTTTAATAAATGGAGCAGTCCATAAATGCAATTGAGGCGTATGTGGGAGTTCTGAAGCAGAGCAAGGAATATAAGGACTATATGAGGGCTCTTTCGGCAGTGAAAGAGGTTCCGGGACTGAAGGCTCAGGTAGATGAGTATCGAAAGAATAATTTCCTTTTGCAGAATAGCGAAAATACTTCTTTTGACTCTATTGAAAACTTTGAACTTGAGTACGCTGAATTAAGAGAAAATCCTCTTGTAGAAGATTTTTTGACTGCAGAGCTGGCTTTTTGCAGAATGATGCAGTATAATAACAGCTTGATTTTGGAGGCGTTGCACTTCGAGTAAAAGATGTGAGCTGGGAGGAGTATAATGGATATTAAGAAGCTGATTGGCGTAGTGGCATCCACGATATTGAAGGTAGTAGTGTATGCTGCGATTATAATGTTTATATGGCGGGCAGCATATTTGGCATACGATTACGGATATCGTATTTTTGAAGAAGCACCAATGTCTACCGGAAACGGCAGGGTGGTGACGGTTACGATTCCGGAGAATATGTCCGCAAAAGAAATGGGCACCTTGTTGGAACAAAAAGGGCTTATTCGTGATGCCAATCTCTTTATTTTACAGTATTATCTTTCAGAGTATAAGGTGGATTTGCTTCCCGGAACCTTTGAGCTTTCCACTGCGATGACTGTAGATGAGATACTGAAGACCATGACAATTGTGCCGGAGGAAGCTGAGGAAGAATCTGCGGAGGAGACTCAGGAAGAAACAAGCGAATGATAATAGATGATAGAATGGTTGCCTTTATTAATTCTTTTGATAAAGGCAATACCCCTTTTTTGGATGAAATTGAAAAGTCTGCATTAGAAACCGATGTGCCCATTATTCGTAAAAGCATGCAGAGCTTCTTGCGTTTTTTGCTGACAATGCAAAAGCCCATGAAGATTCTGGAGGTGGGAACTGCCATCGGTTTTTCTGCGTTACTTATGAGTGAATATGCGCCGGAGGGGTGTGAGATTACCACCATTGAAAAGTATGAGCCCCGTATTCCCATTGCACGGGAAAATTTTAAGAAGGCAGGAAAGGAAGAGGTCATCACTTTGC
The DNA here is from genome assembly GCA_017467845.1 of Lachnospiraceae bacterium. Classification (GTDB taxonomy): domain Bacteria; phylum Bacillota; class Clostridia; order Lachnospirales; family Lachnospiraceae; genus Acetatifactor. The sequence goes on from JAFUKH010000025.1 coordinate 16,504, forward strand.
TAGAAGGAGATGCGACGGAAATATTGAAGGAGCTTTCCGGAAGCTACGACCTTATTTTTATGGATGCTGCCAAGGGACAGTACATTCACTTTATGCCGGATATCCTGCGCCTTCTTAAGGAGGGGGGACTTCTGGTGTCTGACAATGTGTTGCAGGATGGAGATGTGATAGAATCTCGTTTTGCAGTAACGAGAAGAAACAGAACCATTCATGCCAGAATGCGTGAATACTTATATGAATTGACTCATCACCCCGTATTGGAGACATGTATCTTACCGGTGGGGGATGGAATTACTCTTAGTGTGAAAAAGAAAGAGGAGAATGCATGAGAAGAGAGAAACCGGAATTATTAATCCCGGCAAGCAGCCTGGAGGTACTTAAAACAGCAGTTATCTTTGGCGCGGATGCAGTTTATATCGGCGGAGAAGCTTTTGGACTTCGGGCGAAGGCCAAGAATTTCTCCATGGAGGATATGGCAGAGGGAATTGTCTTTGCGCATCAGTACGGGGTAAAGGTATATGTGACTGCCAATATTCTGGCGCACAATGCAGACCTGGAAGGTGCGGCAGAGTATTTTGCTCTGCTTCGGGATATGAAGCCGGAGCAGCCGGATGCGCTGATTATCTCTGACCCTGGTATGTTCACCATTGCAAAGCAGGTGTGGCCGGAGGTGGAGATTCATATTTCTACACAGGCAAATAACACTAACTATCAGACATATCTGTTCTGGTGGAATATGGGAGCAAAGCGAGTGGTTTCCGCAAGAGAGCTTTCTTTAGCAGAGATTGCACAGATTCGCAGCCATATTCCGGAGGATATGGAGATTGAAAGCTTTATCCATGGTGCCATGTGCATTTCCTATTCCGGAAGATGTCTTCTCAGCAGCTATTTTACCGGAAGGGATGCCAATCAGGGAGCTTGTACTCATCCTTGTCGTTGGAAATATGCTGTGGTAGAGGAGAAGAGACCGGGAGAGTATCTGCCGGTTTATGAGAATGAAAGAGGTACGTATATCTTTAATTCTAAGGATTTATGTATGATTGAATACATTCCTGAGGTAGTGAAGGCAGGCATTGACAGCCTTAAGATTGAAGGTCGTATGAAGACGGCTCTTTATGTGGCTACCGTTGCTCGTACTTATCGTAAGGCTATTGATGATTTTTTTGAATCAGAGGAAAAGTATCGTCAGAATATGCCTTGGTATCAGGAAGAAATCTCCAAGTGTACTTATCGACAGTTTACTACCGGATTTTATTTTGGAAAGCCGGATGAAAATACTCAGATTTATGATTCAAACACCTATGTGAATGAATATACTTATCTGGGAATCTGCGAAGAAGTCCGTGAAGACGGAATGGTGCGCATTGAGCAGCGTAATAAATTCTGCGTGGGTGATTCTATTGAAATTATGCGCCCTGACGGGGAGAACACAGTAGTGATGGTAGATGGCATGTTTGATGAAGAATTTGCAGCTGTGGAAAGCTGCCCACATTCTAAGCAGACCATTTGGTTGAAATTGTCTGAAACACCGGACAGATTTGATTTACTTCGTGTGAAAAGCTAGGGTAAGCGAGAAGATACTATGAAGATGAAATTCTCCGTTTTGCATATTGTGATGCTTGTGATTATGACTCTCCTGACAGGAGTGTCGTTTGTGTGCTCCAATATGTTTCCGCCGAATTATTATGAATATACGATTATCGAGATGGATTCCATAGGAATCCACGTGATAGTGTTGGGGATTCTTGTGCTCTATTTTGGAGTGCTTCGTCCGCACTGTTTGAAAAATGTGAATTGGAATTGGTTGGTTAAAATCCTGTTGCCTTGTAGCCTGGTTTTTTCGTTGGCAGCCAGTTGCTATTGGGCGATAAGATGTCAATATGTTCCGGTGTGGGATCCTGAGTATATTTGCAGAACTGCGCAGGTTTTGGCGGAGGACGGGAGTTTAAGTGAAACCGATATAACATATTTGAGCCGGTATCCGCAGCAGATGGGGCTGGTCTGGATTTTTCGCCTTTTGATTGGTATTTTTGGTGCCGGCGGAGAGTGCTTTATGACATTGCATCTTTTTCTTGCAATCTGTATACCACTTATTATCTTGAATGGATATCTGCTGACAGATAGATTGTTTGAGGATAAGGAAGCAGATTGCTATTTCCTGTTGCTTGGTACCGGATGTATTTGTCTCTATTTTTATGTAAATTTTTTATATAGTGATATCCCTGGTATTCTTTTTGTACTTTCCGCACTGAACTGTATTGTGGATTATGAGAAAACAGGAAAGAAGAAAAGTGGAATTTTCGGATGTCTGTTCTTTATCCTGGCGGTGGCAGTAAGAAAGCCCATCCTCATTTTTGTAATTGCGGCTGCAGGTATGTGGGTGCTTTACGGATTGTGTAAAAGAGACAAGAATGAAGTGGTTGTGGCGTTGGGTGCTGCATTTATTGTTCTGGTGGGAAGCCAGCTTTTTATTAATGGTCTGTGTAATCACTATGGTGTGAATTATCATAAAGCGGAACCCAGCCTTGCGTGGATAGCAATGGGAACTCAAAAGAGTGCCAACGGAGCCGGCTGGTTTAACGGATATGTGGACAATGTTTATTATGTGCATGAGTTTGATTCAGATTTGATTAAAGAGGATGCCGTAAGAACTATAAAAAACAACTTGATGGGTTTTATCAAAGAGCCAATAAGTGGAATTCAGTTTTATTTTGAAAAAATATTGATTCAGTGGAATCAACCCTGTTATCAAGCTCTCGGTGTCAGTAAAGAGTATGAAGAGATACCGGGAGGGATTGTGGAAGCAATCTATCAAGGAGGGCTTTTTCAATCTACCAGAATTTATTTTGACTGCTATCAATGGGTAGTATACCTGGGATTTACCATATATCTTTGGAAAAACAGAAAAGGGAAAGAGATTGCAGTGTGTGCACTGATCCCGGTCTTGGCGATTTTCGGAGGCATTTTATTTAGCCTTTTATGGGAAGCAAAGAGTAGGTATATTTTGCCATATTTGGTAATGATGTTGTCATATGCGGCAAAAGGGTGGCGTGAATTGCAAAAAGTATGAATTGATTAGAGCGAGTGGGCTGTGATATAATGTGCGTTAGTGAACTTGCAAGATAATGAGGAGACAGGATCATGAGTGAAAATATGAACGTGGAAGAAATTTTTGGCAGCAAAGCTTTTACAGTTGGAAAAATGAGAGAACGCCTTCCTAAGGGCGTATTTAAAGAAGTGCGAAATGTGATGGAGAATGGCGGCGAACTTTCTCTGGCTACTGCGGATATCGTTGCAAAAGCAATGAAGGATTGGGCAGTGGAGAATGGGGCTACACACTATACTCATTGGTTCCAGCCTCTTACCGGTATTACAGCAGAAAAGCACGATTCCTTCGTGACACATCCGGATGTAGAAGGGCGTATGCTGATGGAGTTCTCCGGTAAGGAGCTTATTAAAGGTGAGCCGGATGCTTCTTCTTTCCCCTCCGGTGGTCTTCGTGCAACCTTTGAAGCAAGAGGATATACCGCATGGGATATTACCTCTCCGGCATTTTTAAAGGAGGATGCAACAGGTGTAATCCTTTGCATTCCTACAGCGTTCTGTTCTTACAAAGGCGAAGCTTTAGATACCAAGACTCCCCTTCTGCGTTCTATGGAAGCAGTTAGTGAGCAGGCTCTTCGTATTATTCGTTTATTTGGCAATACCACCGCAAAGAAAATTGTTCCCAGTGTTGGTATTGAGCAGGAATATTTTATTGTTGACAGAGAGAAGTACTTACAGCGTGAAGATTTAATCTTTGCAGGACGTACTCTTTTCGGTGCACCGGGGCCGAAGGGACAGGAGATGGATGACCACTATTTTGGTACCATCCGTGAGAGAATCGGTGCATATATGAAGGACTTAAATCTGGAACTCTGGAAGCTTGGCGTAACTGCTAAGACCCAGCATAACGAAGCTGCACCTGCGCAGCATGAGTTGGCTCCCATTTATGAAACTGCCAATATTGCAGTGGATCATAACCAGATTATTATGGAGACAATGAAGAAGGTGGCAAACCGCCACGGATTATCATGTCTTCTTCATGAAAAGCCCTTTGCCGGTGTCAATGGTTCCGGTAAGCATGATAATTGGTCAATTACTACGGATACCGGTATAAATTTACTTGATCCGGGCGATACTCCCAATGAGAACATTCAGTTCCTGCTGGTACTGGCATGTATTATCAAGGCAGTAGATACTCACGCGGATTTACTTCGTCAGAGTGCCGCTAATGTGGGTAATGACCACAGACTGGGAGCAGCAGAGGCACCACCTGCAATTATCTCCATCTTCCTTGGCGAGCAGCTGGAGGATGTAGTGAAGCAGCTGGTAGAAACCGGCGAAGCAGCGCACCTTATCGAGGGCGGAAAGTTAGAGACCGGTGTTTCTACTCTTCCTGATTTTGAAAAGGATGCAACAGACCGTAATAGAACATCGCCTTTTGCATTTACCGGTAATAAGTTCGAGTTCCGTAGTGTGGGCTCCTCTGACTCCGTAGGTCTTCCTAATACCATATTGAACACCATCGTGGCAGAGGCTTTCTGTGAGGCGGCGGATGCTCTGGAGAATGCGGAAGATTTCGATATGGCAGTGCACGATTTGATTAAAGAGTATTTCACCAAGCACCAGAGAATCATCTTTAACGGTGATGGTTACTCAGAGGCATGGGTAAAGGAAGCAGAGAGACGTGGTCTTCCGAATAATAAATCTATGGTAGAGGCTATCGGCGCACTTACCACAGAGAAAGCAGAAAAGCTCTTTAGCAAGTTCCATATCTTCACAAAGGTAGAGCTGGATTCCCGTGCAGAGATTCTTTACGAGACCTATTCTAAGACCATTAATATTGAAGCTAAGGTTATGATTGATATGGCGAAGAAGCAGATTCTTCCGGCAGTGATGAAATATACCAAGCAGCTTGCAGACACCGTAATCGCCCTTCGCGATGCCGGAACAGATGCATCGGTTGCATTGGAGACCCTGAATGAAATTACCGCAAAGCTTGCAGAGGCAAAATATGCCCTTAAGAATCTGGAGAAGGCGATGGAGATTACAACCCGTATCCAGGGCAACAAAGAGCTGGCCTTCTACTACAAGGATGCTGTAAGAAACTCTATGGATAATCTCCGCAGACCGATTGACGAGCTGGAGACCATGGTAGACAAGAAAGCATGGCCGATGCCGACGTATGCGGATTTGTTATTTGAGGTATAAGTTCTGCCATGCCGTGCCGAGAACAAAAATCCTGCTTGCAGGATTTTGTGAACGAGCAACGGCATGAGAAGAGCGCACGTTCATGAGCAAAGTTAGCTGCGTAGCAGCGAGAAAGCGACGAAGTCGCCTTTGCGAATGCGCGAGCAGAACATATAGAATTTATTTAAAAAAATAGAAAAAAAGTGTTGACATTCATCAGTGACTTTGGTATTATAATCAAGTCGCTGATGAGTACGACACATACATAGGGATATCGCCAAACGGTAAGGCAACGGACTCTGACTCCGTCATTTCAAGGTTCGAATCCTTGTATCCCTGCTTTGAGGCTCAGTAGAGAAATCTACTGAGCTTTTTTGTATTTAAACAGAAAGCACCGAAGATGCGTTTTTTGGAATGCGGCTCTGTTGCCTCGGAAATGGCTTTTTTCAGGGGGTTTTTGTGTTAGGTTAAGAAACGGTAAAGAAACAGTAAAGATTTGGCAAAATGTATATATAATGTCGAAAAATAGGAGTATTATTAGGCAGAATGAATGAAATCCAAGTGAAACGGAGGGGTAAAAATGATTACATTTATTTTGGGGTTATTCATTTTATTTGCGGGTGCTGCTATATATGGCAGATTCTGTGAGAAAGTCTTTGGCCCGGATGACAGAAAAACACCTGCATACACTAAGGAGGATGGTGTGGACTATGTTCCTATGAAAGGTTGGAAGAATGGTTTAATTAACCTGTTAAATATTGCAGGTACAGGACCTATTTTCGGACCTATTCAGGGTATTCTCTTTGGACCGATTGCTTTTATTACAATTCCGATTGGAAATGTAATTGGTGGAGCAATGCACGACTATTTTTCAGGAATGATTTGCTTGAGAGATGGTGGTACACAGATGCCGGAAATGATTCGTCGTTATAGTAATAAGGGCGTATTTAGAGTGTATCAGGTATTTGTTTGTCTGCTGTTATTATTGGTAGGTGCTGTATTTATCTACACACCTGGTGATATTGCAGCAACGCAGGTATTTGGTTTTGATGGTAAAGCAACATCGATTTCGACCTGGGTTATTTACGGAGTAATTTTTGCATATTATTTAATTGCAACCGTATTCCCGATTGATAAGATTATTGGTCGTATTTATCCGGTTTTCGGAGCAATTTTATTATTCTCCGCAGTTGGCGTTTTCGTGGGATTATTTGCAAAGGGATACCCATTAATTAATCTTTGGGATGATTGGAGTGCTCCTGCAATGCAGGCATACACCTTAGCAGCAGATGGAACGGCGGTTCCGTTCAATTATGGTGACTATTTTACAGCACAGAAGTTTATTCCTACATTCTTTATTACTGTTGCTTGTGGTATTTTATCCGGTTTCCATTCCACACAGACTGCAATTATTTCTCGTACAATGAAGACTGAGCGTCAGGGAAGAATGACCTTCTACAACATGATGATTCTGGAAGGTTTCATTGCGATGGTATGGGCAGCAGCAGCTATGGGTGTTTATAACCTGGGCTTACGTGAAGCAATCGCTTCCGGTGCGACCGGAACAGTTGGTGTGGTTTGTAAGGATATCTTAGGACCGGTAGGTGGTGTAATTGCATTATTGGGAATTATTGTACTTCCTATTACATCCGGTGATACTGCACTGAGAGGACTTCGTCTGACTATCGCAGAATCATTTAAAATTGACCAGAGCACCAATAAGAAGCGTATGGGATTATCCATTGTTATCTTTGCTTTGGTAGCAGCGATTCTGGTATTTGCAAAGTTAAATGCAAACGGATTTAATATTTTGTGGCGTTATTTTGCATGGTCTAACCAGACCTTATCCTTATTTGCGTTCCTTGCGATATCCATTTGGATGTTTGAAAATGGCAAGAGTAAATATGTATGGATTCCATTGATTCCTGGTGGCTTCTATGCATTTGTAACTACCGCATATTTGTTAAATGCAAAGATTGGCTTTGGTCTTCCTTGGACTGCCGCTTATGTGATTGCAGCAATCTTATGTGCAGCGTATGTGGGCGTAGTTCTTTGGTATGGAAACAAGAGAAAAAAATAGAGAAAAGCTTAGTAAAAGATGCAACGAGGGGTACCGTTTGAACGGTATCCCTCGCTTCGTTGTGGGTTTTCGGATTTGTAAGGAAACAATAAACTTTGTGAGAACTATACAAGTGTGATACAATGGTGGTACATCCTCTGGCTGGCAGATTGGTGTGCAGGCAAGGAGGGCATATGGCTTTTTGAGCACGCTCACTTGATGGAGCCGGAATTTTCCAATGCGTTATGCAGCAGCTTTAAGCCGGAACGAGCGGACATGCTGGTGATAGTCGCCATGGAGAGTTAACATAATGGAGAAGTTGAATGTATATCGGTATATGCGAAGATGAGGAAATACAACTGAATTACCTGCAGAAGCATATTACAACCTACTGCGAGAGAGCCGGAGAAGTGCTGAAAATGGAATGTTTCTCCGGGGCGGAGGAGCTTTTGTTTAAGTATGAACAGGACTTGCCCTTCGATTGTCTGCTTCTGGACATTCGTATGGGGAAAATGGATGGAATGGAGCTGGCTGTAAAGATACGGCAACGGGACAGGCAGTTACCCATTATCTTCGTGACAGGGGATAAGGATGCGGTATTTGACGGGTATAAGGTAGGTGCTGTCCGTTATCTGTTGAAGCCTATCAAGGATGAAGAGCTGGCGGAGGCGCTTGACTATGTGAGGCAGGAGTACACCGGACAGAGTAAGGTTGCCGAAAAAGAGGATTATTTCTGCTTTAACTATGCCGGAGAGTATACGAAGATTGACAAGAACGCTATTATAACCGTAGAGGTACAGGGACACTATATCACCCTGCATGCGGAGAAGGAGTACACCTTTAAGGAGACCATGCGAGGCATCCGGGAGAAGCTGGCAGATGAGCGTTTTGTGCCGGCCAGTCGCTCGGTGCTGGTGAATCTGGAGCATGTGAAGTCCATCACCAGAAGGTCGTGCAGACTTTCCACGGGGCAAGTGATCCCCTTAAGCCGAAGTTGTTACAATGATTTTAATCAGGCATTTATTAAGCGCTATGTATAAGAGAGAAGATATGGGACAAATGGGGACGATGATAATTGCAGGATATGCAGTGGTGATTACACTGGTATTTCTGTGGTATCTGATATTTAGAAAGCGGCAGCAGGACAAGCATTACTATGCTTATCAGGACAAGGTTTTAAAAGAACAGATGGAAGAGATGAACGGCATCTACATGACTATGCGTGGGTGGCGTCATGATTATCACAACCACATGCAGACTATTAAAGCGCATCTGGAGACAGAGCAGGTTGCGGAGGCTACCGGGTATCTGGACAGGATGGAGGATGCGCTGGAGCAGATAGACTTTGAGTACAAGACCGGCAATATTGGTGTAGATGCTATCTTAAACAGCAAGCTTTCCATTGCGAAAAAGCACAATATGGAGATAAAGTGTGATGCGGTGCTATCCGGGGAAATTACGATTCCTCAGATTGATCTGTGTGTGCTGTTGGGAAATCTGGTGGATAATGCCATTGAGGCCTGCGACAAAATGGAGGAAGGCCAGCGCAAATTCTTACGCATCTACATGTGTATCCGTCAAAGTCAGCTATACATATCTGTGGCAAATGCCACAAATGAAGTCATCCGCAAGCTGGACAAGGACTATATCAGTAACAAACGGGGCAATCATGGCCATGGCCTAAAGCGCATCAACCTGATTGTGGAGAAGCACAGCGGCTACATCAATCGCCAGAATGAACCGGGCGTGTTTGTGACGGAGGTTATGTTACCGCTTGCGCACTAATTTTTGCATTTCAGGAACTAATTTACAAAAGAAAAAAGAGTTATATTAGAATGAGCATGTGGAAAACACATGCTTATTCTGTTGTAGAGACTTGTGTATCCGGAAAGCGAGAGGGTATGAAAAAGAAAGAGAAACCAAGGTATTCATTTTACAGTAATATAGGCTTTGTTTTAAATGTTATGTACGAGGATATGGGCTGGCGCACATGGGTGGTTCTGGCTGCATTGGTTCTTAGCCAGTTTGCAGGCATTGCGCTGGGAGTGGTGATTCCGGCGGTGGCAGTACATATTATTGAGCAGAAGCTGGGAGTACGCGCTTTTTGCATCGGTGTGGGCGGAGTGGCTCTACTGAAGGGAATATTGTCTCACGTGGAGGAGAATGCCAAGAAGTACTGGGAATATTATGGAACATTTACCCGTAGCTTTACCTTCGTGGAGAGAACCATAGAGAAGTCGCTGAGCACCGATTACAAGAATATGGAAAGCCACAAGAATCATAGATTGATTGGGCTCGCCAGTGCTGCTTCGGATGGAAATTGGACGGGAATTGAGCGAGTGTATAAGGAGATTCCCTATGTGCTGATAAATGCCTTGGGATTAGTGGCCTATGGCAGTGCCATTGTGACGGTGGACATCCGCATTCTGATTGTGTTGGTACTGATGCTGATTTGCAACATTTATTCTAATAAATTTGCCAGGGACTTTGTGAAGCGTACCAGAGAAGTGGATGCGGAGGTAAACCGGAAATTCTGGTATCTGACCGACAAATCCAGGGATATTGTAGCCGGTAAGGATGCCCGTATATATCGTATGGAAAACTGGTTTGGGAACCTTTTGGAAAGCTATGTAGAGAAGGGGGTAGCGTGGCAGAAGAGGGTGGAGAAGCATTACTATCTTCCGGTATTTTCCGATTCTGTGTTTATTGCCTTAAGGGACGTGCTGGCTTACGTGATTTTGATAGGGTTGGCAGTGCGGGGAGAGATTACCTTGGCTACCTTTACTCTGATGTTTGGTGTAATCAGTGAATTCTCCAATTGGCTCTTTGGTTTTGTGGGAGCTTATAATGAGATAGTGGATCGTAGTGTATCCATCTCGGATTTGCGTACACTGCTGGACTTTGAGGATTCTTTTTTGCATGGTCAGGGAAAAGTGCCGGATTTTGCCAAGGGAGCACCGGACATAGAGCTTTGCAATGTATCCTTCTGGTATGATTCTGAGGAGGAGAAGATTTTAGAGAATATCAATTTACATATAACGCCCGGTGAGAAGCTGGCACTGGTGGGGAATAACGGTGCCGGTAAGACTACGCTGGTGAAGCTTCTTTGCGGCTTTTATCAGCCTACGGAAGGAGAGATTCTGGTGAATGGCATTCCCATTCACGAATACGATATCGAGCAGTATTTTAAGCTTCTGGGTGTGGTGTTTCAGGATGTAGAAGAGCAGGCCTTTACGCTCCTTAGTCAGGTGGCTTGTGTGAGGGAAGAAGAGGCAGATAAAGAGCTTTTCTGGAAGGCGATTAAGGAGGCCGGTCTGTACGAGAAGGTAAACAGTCTGGAAAAGAAGGAATATACCTCCATTACGCCCATATTGGATGAGAAGGGAATCCGCTTTTCCGGTGGCGAGATGCAGAAGCTGATGCTGGCAAGATGCATCTACAAAAACGCACCATTCCTTATCTTGGATGAGCCCACCGCTGCACTGGATCCTATCGCGGAAAGTGCTATGTATGAGGAGTATGGAAAGCTTACGCAGAATAAGACCAGCTTGTTTATTTCTCATCGCCTTGCAAGTACCCGCTTCTGCGACCGTATTATTTTCTTGGAAAACGGGCAGATTCGGGAGATGGGAAGCCATGAGGAGCTGATGAAGCAGGGCGGAAGATATGCCCGCATCTATGATATTCAGAGTCATTATTACAGGGAAGATGCCAAGGAAGGGGATATGAAGGCTGCGTATGAGGGTTAAAGATATTTGGCAGAAAAATGCCAAAATCATAAAGTGGATTCATAAGGAGTGTGCCTCCTATCTTCCGCTGATGTTGCTGGAGGAGGCAATAAGGACGGTGCGTCTATACTTAAATATCTGGGTGAGTGCTCAGGTAGTGGACCGGATTGTGGCAGGCCATTCTCAGGAGGAGATTACTCACCTTGCATTCTTTCTGGTAATGCTAAGCTGTGTACTGGCGCTGCTTCAGTGGGGCATTGATAAGGTGCTCATCGTCATGCGCAGACGTGTGGAAAATGGCTGGAAAGTATCCATGGCGCGCAAGTCTCTGACGATGGATTATCAGGTGCTGGAGAATGGGAAGACCCAGGATATCGTAAAGCAGATTGAAGAGGGCGAGAATTATGCCGGAGGAATCAATGGGTATTGTCAGAATCTGGCATGGGTTTCCAAGTGCGTCCTGGTGGTAATCTACTCTGTATTTGCACTGATACCACTGTTTCGGGCACAGGTGTTGCCGGAAAGTGGATTGAAAAAAACATTGGTGGATGTTTTAAACAGTGGCTGGATTGGAGCGATGGTAATCTTTATGTTCGGTGTGATGGTAATATACCTATACAAGCTGATGAAAAGGATTACAGAGGTGCAGAATCGAAACTTCGAGTGTGCAATACCCAATAATCGGAGGTTCTTCTACTTTAAGTCTTATATCATGGATTATGCCAAGGGCAAGAGCGTGCGTATTTATAATATGCTGCCGCTGGTTATGCAGAAGGTAAAAGAAGTAGCGGAGAACAATCGGAGACTCTGGGATGGTGAGGTGCAGCAGCTTCGGAGGATTAATGTGCGTCATAAGGGGCTCTTTAGCATATGTCTGCTTTTGGCATATCTTTATGTGGGGCTGAAGGTTCTCGGCGGAGCGGTCAGCATCGGTGAGCTGGCATTTTATGTGGGAATCATCATGAACCTGTTTGAATGTATCAGCAATACCATGGATATTGTGAGCTTTATGATGTTAAAGAGTGAGTACCTTTTTAATTATGTGGAGTACCTAGATCTTCCCAACGAAAAGTACGACGGTACCTTGCCGGTGGAGAAGCGTCTGGACAATGAGTATGAGCTGGAATTCCGCAATGTGTCCTTCCACTATCCTAACAGTGAAGAGATGGTGCTGGATCATGTAAATGCTAAGATACATGTGGGCAGGAAAATGGCCATCGTGGGACCGAACGGCTGCGGAAAGTCCACCTTTATAAAGCTTCTTTGCAGATTGTATGACCCCACGGAGGGGGAGATACTGTTAAATGGTATCGATATCCGTAAGTATGATTATGATGAGTATCGGAACCTATTTGGTGTAGTATTTCAGGATTTTCAGCTCTTTGCCTTTTCTGTGGCTCAGAACGTGGCAGCAGGAACGGATTATGATGTGGATAGAGTATGGTCTTGTTTGGAGCAGGCAGGCCTGAAAAAGCGCGTGACGGAATGGGAAAAGGGGATAGAGACCGCTATTTATAAGCAGGATGATGAGGGCGTGGAGATTTCCGGCGGAGAGGCCCAAAAGCTGGCCATCGCCCGAGCCCTTTACCGGGATGCGCCGGTGGTAATCTTGGATGAACCCACCGCTGCTTTAGACCCCATCGCAGAGCTGGAAATCTACGAGAAATTCAATGAACTGGTGGAGGACAAAACGGCGATTTTTATCTCTCACCGAATGTCCAGCTGCAGGTTCTGTAAGAATATATTAGTGTTTGATGGTGGACAGATTGTTCAGATGGGAAGTCATGAGCAGCTGTTAGAGAATAAGGAAGGCTTGTACACGCAGTTATGGAATGCACAGGCGCAGTATTATAGTTAAGTTCGCAGCCGCACCCTCGCAAATGGTGCGGCTGTGTCTTTTTTTTATGCATTGGATGTGGTAAACTATATATAAGATACAATGCGTGAGGTATGCCATGTTTAACGAAAAGGAACGTAACAATCTGTTTTTACGACAAAGCTGTCTGGATTCCTGGGAGGAATATTGTAATTGGTTGGAGTCCGGAAAAGGCTGGGATTATATTGTTCTCACAGCGTCCAATGAGGCTCAGGCAGAAGGATATCGTCAGGAGATTGCACACCGAAAAGAACAGGGTTTCTTGCCGAAGGAATGTGAGTATATTGTACTTGCAGACCCGGAAGGAAAGCGTGTGGGCTCCGGGGGAGCTACTTTCAATGTACTAAAATATCTGGCCTGTACCTATAGTGCAGGGAAGGCAGATGTGTTTCATGGCAGTCGCATTCTGGTGATTCATTCCGGTGGAGACAGTAAGCGTATTCCTCAGTACAGTGTGTGTGGAAAGCTTTTTTCTCTTGTACCGAGACTGTTACCGGATGGAAGACCGTCCACATTATTTGATGAATTTATGGTTTCCATGTCTGCTGTGGCAGGGAGATTCCGTGAGGGCATGCTGGTTTTATCCGGGGATGTGCTACTTTTGTTTAATCCCTTGCAGCTGGATTTCCAATATCGGGGAGCGGCAGCCATCTCTATCAAGGAGCCGGTGAGTATCGGTAAGAATCACGGTGTATTCTTGAATAATGGTCAGGGATATGTGGGAAGATTCTTACATAAGAAGAGCGAGAAAGAGCTTGCAGAGCTGGGAGCTGTTAACGGTAAGGGTAATGTAGACTTGGATACCGGTGCGGTGCTTTTGGATGCAGAGCTTTTAGAGGCGTTATATTCCTTAATTAGTGTGGAGGGCGTATATAACGAAGCAGCATTCGAAAAATATGTAAATGATAAGGCTAGAATCAGTTTTTATGGGGACTTTTTGTATCCCTTAGCAACGGATTCTACTTTGGAGGATTATTATAAAGAAGCCCCGGAGGGCAGCCTGTGTCAGGAACTGTTAGATTGCAGAACCTGTATTTGGGAGGCTTTGTCACCATTTCAAATGAAATTAATCTGTTTGTCTCCGGCGCAGTTCATTCATTTTGGAACTACATGGGAGCTTGTTCAGTTGATGACAGAGCAGACGGAGGATTATCATTATCTGGACTGGCAAAGGACTGTAGGAACGAATCTGGAGAATCCGGAGTTTGCAGTATATAACAGTGTGATTTCCAAGGAAGCGGATATTGATGAGGATTGCTATATTGAGAATTCCCTGGTGGAAGGAGCGATACAGATTGGCGGTCCAACCGTGATTTCCGGACTTCGGCTGAAGGCTGAGAGGGGACAGAGGATTCGTATCCCGGGCGGAGTTACGCTTCATGGAGTGCAATTGGAGGATGAAAAATATGTAGTTCGTATCTATGGCCTTCAGGACAATCCCAAGAGTACTTTGGAAAAGGGCGGTCTTTGGCTTGGTCAGCCACTCAGTAAGGTGATGGAGTATTATTCCTTTACTGAGGAGGATTTGTGGGGTGAGGATAGCCGCGGTGAGGATGCGCATTACCTATGGTTTGCGAATCTTTATGTACCTTGCGATACTATGAAGAAAGCTGTAGAAATGGCACTTTTAGTGCATAAAATCTTTATGCTGGATGCAGATGCCAAGGAGCTGGAGGAGTGGCGAAATCAGCCAAGGATGAGCCTTTACAGTAGCTTTAACCAGGCGAAGGTGGGAAGTTATCGACTCTTTAATCAGGAAGTAACAGAGCAGATCTGCCGGGAGTGCTTTTTAGAAAAGCTTCGCAGAAGAGAAAGTTATGAAGAGGCGCTGGATGTATTTAAGGCCCATGGGATTTCGAAGGTACAGTTTAATAATTATATGAGATTGGCAGAGGAAGAAGATTTTTCTGTTAAAATCAGAATATATTATGCACTGGCTAAGTATGTGAGAGCCAATAAAAATATAGTGTTTGGAGTGAACGCAAGGGAGCTGGAGCAAAAATGCTTCACCACAATCAGTCAGGAAATATGTGCAGCTAATATAGGCAAACTGGGGCAGATGAAGGATGCTCACATCAAAAAAGAGTTGGTAGAAGTAAAGCTGCCTATCCGTGTGAACTTCGGTGGCGGCTGGACGGATACCCCGCCGTATTGTAATGAAAACGGTGGACTTGTATTAAATGCGGCACTTCAGTTAAATGGAATAAATCCTATTCAGGTTACGGTACGGAGACTTAAGGAACTCCGTATTGAGTTTGCCAGTGAAGATATTGGTGTAGAAGGGATAGCAACCTCCGTTGAGGAAATTCAGGATTGTAAGAATCCCTTTGACCATTTTGCACTGCACAAGGCGGCGCTTCTGGCATCCGGAATTATCCCTATGGAGGGAGAGAATTCCTGTCTGGAGGAGATTCTTTCAAAGCTGGGTGGTGGTATTTTCCTTTCCACCAAGGTGATAGGAATTCCTAAGGGCTCCGGACTGGGAACCAGCAGTATTCTCGCCGGGGCGTGTATTAAGGCTCTTTATGAGTTTATGGATATGCCTCTTTCTCAGGCGGCACTGTACGATATTGTGCTTTGTATGGAGCAGATTATGAGTACCGGTGGTGGCTGGCAGGATCAGGTAGGGGGCTTGTGCCCGGGAATTAAAATGATTTCGTCGGAAGCCGGGCTGGAACAGCTGCTTTCTGTAGAGAATGTAGAGATTTCAACCGAAACAGCGCAGAAACTGCAGCAGCGTTTCGCATTGATTTATACTGGCCAGCGCAGGCTTGCCCGTAATCTTCTCCGTGATGTGGTTGGAGGCTATGTGGGAGGCAGAAAGCTTTCAGTAGAGGCTCTTTCTAAAATGAAGGAAGTGGCAGTGCAGATGAAGGATGCTCTTGTAGAGGGCGATATTGATGAGTTTGCGCAACTTTTAAATCGGCATTGGGAGCTGTCTCTGCAGCTGGATAAGGGAGCGTCCAATACTTGCATTGATCAGATTTTTGCCTCCTGTGAGGATTTAATCTGCGGTAAGTTTATCTGCGGAGCCGGTGGTGGTGGATTCCTACAGGTGATTTTAAAAGAAAATGTTACCAAGCAGATGCTGGAAGAGCGATTATATGAGATTTTTCAGGATAGCGGTGTGTGTGTCTGGGATAGTAGGTTTGTTCTTTGACAGACGCGGACGGGTATGCAATAATAAAAGTGAGGGAGCTATAAGGTATGTATAGTTTTTCAGGTAGAATTAGATATAGTGAGTGCGACCATGAGAAGAAGCTATCACTTCCGGCATTGATAAATTATTTTCAGGATTGTTCTACCCAGCATTCGGAAGATATTGGTATGGGTTTTGACTATATGGAGCCGCTGCATGTGGTATGGGTGCTGGCTGCATGGCAGATTGTGATACACAGATTTCCGAAAATAGGTGAAGCTGTTGAAATTGGTACATTGCCCTATGATTTCAAGGGCTTTGTAGGTCTTCGTAATTTCTCTATGAAGAGCGCAGACGGAGAACTTTTGGCAGTTGCAAATTCTCAATGGACTTTGATTAGTACCGATACGATGAAGCCGATGAAGCCAACAGAGAAGATGTTGGAGGCGTACGTGGTGGAGCCTAAATTAGAAATGGACTATGCGGGAAGAAAGATTACCATCCCGGAAGAGTGTCATAGGGAAGAGAGTTTTCAAGTACTGCGTAACCATTTGGATACCAATAATCATGTAAATAATGGACAGTATGTGTCTATGGCGGCAGCGTATATTCCGGAAGGCAGAAGCATTAGCCAGATGCGGGCGGAGTATAAGATTCAGGCTCGCCTGGGGGATATTATTGTGCCCATGGTTTCTGTGGAGGAGACGAAAGCGTATGTATCCTTGCAGAATGAACAGGGACAGGTGTATTGTAACGTTCAATTTATGTTCAGAACCAAGCGATTATAACCGGACTTTGAACGTCAAGCTTGCTTGTAAGGGCAGAGTACAGGTTAAAAGCATTTGGCGAGAGCCAAATGATGAGCAAAAGGAAAGCTGCGAAGCAGCGATTTTGCGAATGGTTCTGAAAAAGTATAGAATAAAGAAAGTGATAAAGTATGATTAAATTAGGTGAATTACAGCAGCTTGTAATTATAAAAAAAGTAGATTTCGGAGTGTATCTGGCACCCGGCAAGGAAGAGGCAGAGGACAGAGTACTCCTTCCGATGAAGCAGCTTCCGGAGGGAAAGGATATCGGAGATAGTTTAGAGGTGTTTGTATACCGTGATTCCAAGGACAGAATCATCGCTACTACAACCATTCCTAAGCTGACCATGGGGCAGGTGGCACTTCTGAGTGTAGTACAGACGAACAAGTTTGGTGCCTTTTTGGACTGGGGGCTTGAAAAGGATTTAATGCTTCCTTTTAAGCAGCAGCTTTTTCGCGTAAAACCGGGGGATGAGGTACTTGTATCTCTTTATATTGATAAAAGTGACAGACTTTGTGCTACAATGAATGTATATAATAATCTTCGTGCGGACAGCACTTATAAAAAGGATGATATGGTAACCGGCAGAGTGTATACTATCAGTGAGGAGTTTGGCGCTTTTGTGGCGGTGGATGATATTTATTCTGCACTCATTCCCAAGAAGGAGATGTATGGCAGCCTTAAATCCGGAGAGGTAATTACCGCCAGAGTGACTGAGGTGAAGCCGGACGGAAGATTGTCTCTCAGCATTCGTGAGAAGGGCCTTGCTCAGATTGAGAAGGATGCCGAGGAGGTGCTTCGCATTATAGACAGCTACGACGGTGTACTTCCTTTTAATGACAAGGTGTCACCGGAGATTATTAAAAGAGAGACAGGCATGAGTAAAAATGAGTTTAAGCGTGCAGTTGGAAATCTCTTGAAAGCAGGAAAAATCGAAATCGGAGAAAAGGTAATTCGTAGAAAATAGATGGAACAGGATTTGATAAAAAAGGATAATGCTGACTGGTTTTTTCTGGCAGTTATTATTTTTCATATTTTTTTGGAACTGGTGATTTATTTTACTCCCTTTGTGGAGATTGTTCCGTGGAACATGGCCACGAATCTGATTCTTTCGGAAAGTGTCATTTGGATTCCGGCACTGTTTTACTTTGTCGAAACAAAGCAGAATCCCATAGAAACCTGTCGGTTTCGGAAAATTCGTCCGGCTACTGTGTTTATGACGGTACTGTTCACTATGCTGTGCGGGCCTTTGACTACGGTGGCAAATGCAATTTCTATGCTGTTTGTAGAAAATACGGTATTGTCAATAAGTGGTAATGTACTGGAAATGCCTTTTCCGGTAATGTTTTTGCTGATGGCGGTATATGGACCTTTGGTAGAGGAAGTGGGATTTCGCGGGATTATTCATCAGGGATTCCGCAGTCGGGGCAATGTGTGGAAAGCCATATTATTGAGTTCGTTTTTATTTGCAATTATGCATATGAATGTCAATCAGGCTGCGTATGCATTTGTTCTTGGTATTATGATGGCACTTCTTATGGAGGCCACGGACAGCATATGGCCAAGCTTTATTATGCACATGTGCATAAACGGATTTTCCGTAGTGGTAATGTTTTTGACTAATGCGTTACCGGCGGAAACCATGGAAGTTGCTATGTCAGAGGCAGTTTATTCTACGCAGGAGCTGTTTTTGGTTATCAGCATATACCTTGTGCTTGCAGTAATCTGTACGCCGCTTGCACTATGTGTTCTGACATGGATTGCCGGACACGAGAATCGTAAGGAAGCCCTGGCGGCTATCCTGCCCAATCGTAAATCATCCCATTCGAAGCTACTAACAATACCAATTATTGTTGGAACATTAATTTGCTTCGTGATGATGATTATAAATCAGATATTAGTATAATATCACTTGTTAAACGAACATGTTAATGCGCCTAGTGCCGTTGAGGGGTATATTCCTATTTTGTGTACCTTTGTGAGGCGTCGGCACTTAGCAAGTGGGAGCATGTGCGAACCACGAGCTTAGTACCGTTACGCTGAACATAGAGCGCAATGTCGTTAAGTTTAGAAATTATGCAGGGAGGAAATGATATGTTTTATGAAGACCGTTGGAAAACGTCAGTACTTAGCGAGGTACTTTCGAGCTTAGTACTGCTACGTTTTACATCGAGCGAGAGCGTGTCAGAATAAAACATTTCGTTTTTGACCTGAGTGATTACTAAACTTAATGACATTGACATAGAGCGAAAGCGTGTCACAAAATAGGAATATATCCACGAAATGGTATCTAGTGCACTGTCAAAGAAGGAGGAAAACTATGGATATTGCTGCATTATCAACCGCATTAGCGAACGTGGAAACATTAGGTCAGGTTGGAACCGCTGTATTAAGTAAGGCAATGGACACCAATGAGTCACTGGGAGCAGGCCTTGTAGAGATGATTGACGCTGCTGCGATGGAAAGAAGCGTCAATCCTGGAGTTGGAGAAAATATCGACGTAAGAGTGTAGTATAAAAAGATATAAAAAATGTACAATAAAGTATTGATTTTTGTGCAATATTTTTGTACATTTGTATTAATAGTGAAATTCTATTAGAATAGGAGCGATTACCAATGATATCGAATCAAATACTGCAGAATACGATTGAAGGACTGAAAAACATTGCAAGAGTGGAAGTGTGTGTTATGGACATAGACGGTAAACCGGTAGCATACACCATGGACATGCTGCATTTAGGTAAACCGGCCACTGAGTTTGCCAAATCCCCGGCGGATACTCAGGAGGTACAGGGCTATCAGTTTTTCAAAGTATATGATGAGCAGCAGCTTGAATATGTGCTTGTAGTGGCAGGCTCAGGCGAAGATGTATATACCATTGGCAAGATGATTGCGTTCCAGCTGCAGAATCTTCTGGTGGCTTATAAAGAGCGCTTTGATAAGGATAACTTCATTAAGAATCTCCTTTTGGACAATTTGCTTTTGATTGATATCTACAGCCGCTCGAAAAAGCTTCATATCCAGACGGATGTGTCTCGAGTAGCGATGATCGTGGAGTCTGATAACAGCAAGGATAGCAATGCCCTGGAGCTGACCAGAGCTTACTTTGGTAATAACAGTAAAGACTTTGTCACTGCAGTGGATGAAAATAATGTAATCGTTGTAAAGGATTTATCGGAGTCAGATTCCCCTAAGGAGATTGAAAAGGTTGCTCGCAGTCTTGCAGCACAGCTTACTAAGGATGGTTTGAAGAACCTTCGTATCGCATACGGTACCGTTGTGCGTGAAATTAAGGAAGTGAGCCGCTCCTATAAAGAGGCTAAAATGGCACTTGATGTAGGTAAGATTTTCTTTGACGAGAGAAATGTAATTGCCTACAGCGAGCTTGGTATCGGACGACTTATTTATCAGCTTCCGATTCCTCTTTGTAAGATGTTTATTCGTGAGATTTTTGATGGCAAGAGTCCGGATGAGTTTGACGAAGAGACTCTTACTACTATTTACAAATTCTTTGAGAACAGTTTGAATGTGTCAGAAACATCCAGACAGCTGTTCATTCATCGTAATACACTTGTATACAGACTGGATAAGCTACAGAAGAGTACCGGTCTGGACTTACGTGTATTTGAAGATGCAATCACCTTTAAGATTGCACTTATGGTTGTGAAATATATGAAGTACATGGAGAGTTTTGAGTATTAATGACAAGAAGGGAAAGAAAGAAATTACAACGGGAGGAGTTTGTCCGGGAAAATGGACTTATTTGTCTGGAAAACGTAAGTAAGTCCTATTCTACCGGCTCTCCGGCCCTTAATGGTGTATCCTTGAGTATTAAGCCGGGAGAGTTTGTGTTTATTGTTGGTGACAGTGGTTCGGGAAAGTCTACCCTTATTAGACTTCTTTTGCGTGAGCTGATTGCCACCTCAGGAAATGTTTGGGTGAAGGGCCATAATCTGAACAAACTGCGCCATAGAGAAATACCGAAATTTAGAAGGAACCTGGGAATTGTTTTCCAGGATTTCCGTTTGCTTAACGATAGAAATGTATATGAGAACGTTGCATTTGCACAGCGTGTAGTGCAGGTTCCGGGCAGAGAGATTCGCAGAAATGTGCCTTCTATTCTGGCGACGGTAGGTCTTGCCGGAAAGTATAAGGCAAAGACAAAGCAGTTATCAGGTGGAGAACAGCAGAGGGTTGCGTTGGCAAGGGCGCTTGTCAATAGACCTTCTATTTTGCTTGCGGATGAACCTACCGGTAATCTGGATCCTAAGAATTCATGGGAAATCATGAAGCTGCTGGAAGAGATTAACGAAAGCGGAACCACTGTAGTGGTAGTAACTCATAATCGTGAAATTGTCAATGCCATGCAGAAGCGTGTAATTACCATGCGTAAGGGTGTTATTATCAGTGACGAAGAGGGGGGCATCTACATCGATGAAGATTAGTACCTTTTTTTATACAATTAAGCAGGGCTTTGTAAACCTCTTCCGTAATAAGTGGTATACCCTTGCATCTGTGGCAACCATTGCGGCGTGCCTGTTTTTATTTGGAGTGTTTTATGCGATTATCGCCAACTTTACTCATATTGTAAAGAATGTGGAGGAAGGCGTATCAATAACGGTTTTCTTTGTAGAGGGAACCACCGATGAGAGAATGGAAGAAATCGGTAAGCTTATTGCAGGACGAAGTGAAGTTGCGGATTTGAACTTTGTGTCTGATGAACAGGCATGGGAAGATTATCAGCAGGACTACTTCGGAGATAAGGTAGATGAGTTTATAGCCGGATACCCTACCAATCCCCTGGAGGGCTTTGATAACTATGAGGTATATCTCAGTGATGTTTCTAAGCAGGCGGATTTGATTGCGTTTATTGAGTCTATTGAGGGGGTTGATTTTGTGAGACGTGAGGATGGTGTGGCAGAGACGCTGTCCGGTTTTAACCTGCTTCTCAGCTATGTATCTCTGGGGATTATCGGAATTCTTCTGGCAGTATCGGTGTTCCTTATCAGTAATACCGTTACCATTGGTATCTCGGTCCGTAAAGAAGAAATTAATATTATGAAATATATTGGAGCTACAGACTTTTTTGTAAGAGCACCTTTTGTGATTGAGGGTGTTATGATTGGTCTTGTGGGTGCATCTATTCCCCTTGTAATTATTTATAATATGTACAGCGTGGTATTGGAATATGTAGTAGGGAATTTTGAGATGCTCAGCCAGCTTTTGGATTTCCTTTCTGTAGCAGCGTTATTTGAATTTTTATTGCCCATTTCTTTGATTGTGGGTGTTGGTATCGGATTTATCGGAAGCTACTCTACCGTGAGAAAGCATCTGCACGTGTAATGGAGGAGTAAGAAGGACATTGAAGAGAGTGACCATGACATTGGCCTGTGTGGTGCTGACTTTCTGTATGGCAATTACCTCAAATGCGACATCGCTGTCAGGTATTACCTCGGATAGTATTAAGCAGATGCAGGGGCAGATTTCTGATGCTAATGATGAAAAAGAGGAGCTGGAAAATTCTCTTAAGGAAGTTAAAAATCTGGTCAGCCAGTTAAGACAGGAAAAGGCGGATTTAAATTCATACATTACGGAGCTGGATGCGAATCTGGAAGAAATCGAAACACAGATTGAAGATTTGAAAAATCAGATAACTTTGAAGGAAGCAGAGATTGTGGAGACGGAGGAGCTTCTTGCTCAGGCGAAAGAAGTTGAAGCAAATCAGCATGATGCAATGGATAACCGCATAAGATTAATGTATGTACAGGGTGAACAGCGTTATCTGGAATTGCTTTTAACTTCCAGTAGTTTTTCGGATTTCCTGAATAGAGCCGTATATGTGAATGCCATTGCCCAATATGACCAAGATCGTCTGGATGAGTATGTGCAGACCAGAGAGTATGTGGAGCTTTGTGAGGAGCAGCTTCGTTTGCAGAAGGAGATTCTTGATGCAACAAAGGTTGCAGTGGAAGAAGAACAGGCTGCACTGGAAGAACTGATCGACCAGAAGAGAAACGAGATTGAAAAGTACGAAGCTAGTATTAGCAATAAAGAAGAAAGCATTGAAGAATATGAAGCAATGATTGCGGAACAGGATGAGCTGATAAAAGAGCTTGAGGAAGCGGTCATAGCAGAACAAAAGAAGATTCTGGCACAGCAGGGCTCTGTTGTGATTTATGATGGAGGACAATTTAAGTTCCCCTTAGCATCTTATACCAGAATTTCAGACGATTACGGATGGAGAATTCATCCCATCTTAAATACAAAGCAGTTCCACAATGGTGTGGACTTTGCAGCTCCTAAGGGAACCGCGATTTATGCAGCCTATGATGGTGAGGTAGTGGCAGCAACATATAGTGCTACAATGGGTAATTATGTGATGATTAATCATGGTAGTGGTCTTTATACTATCTACATGCATGCATCGGCGCTTTACTGCTCTAAGGGAGATGTGGTGGTACGTGGAGAGACCATTGCGGCAGTAGGAACCACAGGTCGTTCCACAGGTAATCATCTGCATTTTTCTGTACGTAAGGATGGAAGCTATGTATCACCGTGGAATTATTTGAAAGAATAAGATGAACTATTCAGAGCCATGCGCATTTATGAAAAACGGGTGGAGTAAGCTTGCTTACAGAGGGCTGTTTCCATAAATGCATATGGTGAGAAAGCCAACATGAGCAAAAGGAAAGCCTCGTAGAGGCGATTTTGCGAAGGTGGCTCTGGATAGTTATGAATGAAAGTATTTGGAGCTGATTTGTAGTATGGAAAATAATAAGAAAAAGAAATCCGGTTATTTCCTGGCCGGATTGGCAACAGGTGCGTTTGCCATTTTGATGCTTGCTGCATTCATTTATCTGGGATTTTCAGTGCAGAGATATATGGAAGCATTACAGGAGAGAACTCAGAATGATGAGGTATCTACGAACGATTCAGGGGAACTGATAGATGATGAAATGACCGCGAAGCTGGCAACGCTGGAGGCCATTATTGAGAAGTACTATTATCAGGATGATGTGAGTAAAGAGGATCTGGAAATCGGTATCTATCGCGGTTTGCTGGATGCTGTGGGGGATCCGTACACTGTGTATTATACTCCTGAAGAAATTCAGGACCTTTATGAGCAGACGGAAGGGATTTACTATGGTATTGGTGCATACGTGGCCTTAGATGAGACCACCAACCGTACCAAGATTCTGTCACCCATTCCCGGAACGCCTGCGGAAGAGGCGGGACTTAGAGCAGATGATATCCTTTATGAGGTGGATGGTGTAGACACCTACGATATGGATATCAATAATGTGGTATCCCTGATTAAGGGAGAGGAGGGCACTACGGTTTCCCTGACGATTTACCGTGAGGGTGAGCCGGATTTCCTTTATGTTGATGTGGAGCGACGAAAAGTAGAGGCACCTACGGTAGAGTTTGAGATGCTGGAAGACGGCATGGCGTATATTCAGATTACGGAATTTGATGAGGTGACTGTGGATCAGTTCGCAGAGGCTTTGGCAGAAGCCAGAGCATCAGAGATGAAAGGTCTTATTATTGATGTACGTGCCAACCCCGGAGGAAGCCTGGATGCAGTAGTAAATATATGTCAGATGTTGCTTCCGAAAGGCATGATTGTGTATACCGAGGATAAATATGGCAGCAGAAGTGAGTATACTTGTGACGGCAAGAGAGAATTTGATTTGCCACTGGTACTTTTAATTGATGGTAATTCTGCAAGTGCATCCGAGATTTTAGCAGGTGCAATTCAGGATTATGAAATAGGAACCTTGGTAGGAACGACTACTTTTGGCAAAGGAATTGTACAGCAGGTGGTAAACTTAAGAGACGGTTCTGCGGTAAAGATTACCGTAAGCAGTTACTACACTCCCAGTGGTCGTAACATTCACGGAACAGGTATTGAACCGGATGTGGAAGTGATTTTTGACGGAGAGCGTTATTACAGTGAGGAAGCGTTTGACAATCAGCTGGATAAGGCGAAAGAGGTTTTAAGAGACCTGATTGAGAAGGATAAGTAGAGAAGATATATGAAAGTAATTGCTCATATATATACGGATTTTCCGGAGAAGTTCGGAATTCCCAGACAGAGCTCACTGGTAAAGGAGCTTACCGGCAGAATTGTATTTGAGCCGGAGTACCGCAGCCCGGATGCTGTAAAAGGTCTGGAGGGGTTTAATTATATATGGCTTCTGTGGCAGTTCCAGGTGCCGGCCAGCGACCGGTTTATTGCTACGGTGACGCCGCCCAGACTTGGAGGAAAGAAGCATATGGGTGTCTTTGCTACAAGGTCTCCCTTCCGCCCCAATAACATTGGTCTTTCTTCGGTACATTTGGACAGAATCGAGATGATAGAAAATGGTCCGGTACTTTATGTATCAGGGGTGGATTTGAGAGACAAGACGCCGATTTATGATATTAAACCATATCTGCCCTACAGTGATTGCCATCCGGATGCAAAGGAAGGCTTCGTAGCAGATACCAAGGAGTATGCGCTGGAGGTGGATTTCCCGGTGGAGCTTTTGGCAAAGTATCCGGAAGAGAAAAGAAATGCAATTATCGAGGTGCTTAGGCAGGATCCGCGTCCTTCCTATCACAGCGATCCCAATAGAAAGTATGGTGTTTCCTTTGCCGGATGGGATGTCCATTTTACCGTGGTAGAGAATAAATTAACCGTGTTCGAGGTTGTGAAATTATAGGATTTGCACATTTAGCCCAGCATAAGAATCAAAAACTAGGTTCTCGTGCCGGGCTTTTTTCATCTTAATGGGAGGATGTTATGTTTGATGTACTGATTATCGGAGGCGGTGTCAGCGGATGCTGTATCGCCAGAGAACTTTCAAAGACGCAGAGGAGAATAGGGCTTTTAGAGGCACAACCGGATATCTGTGAGGGAACCTCGAAAGCCAACAGCGGTATTGCACATGCAGGTTTTGATGCAAAGCCGGGAACCTTGATGGCGAAGCTGAATGTGCGTGGAAATCAGCTTTTGGACGAGCTTGCACTGAAATTGGATATTCCCCTGAAAAGAAATGGTGCATTGGTCTTATGTTTTGAAGAAGAGGGGCTGGCGAAATTACAGGAATTATATGACAGGGGCGTCACAAATGGAGTGGGAGAATTGCAGCTTCTTTCGGGTGAAGAAGCACGGGCATTGGAACCGGCTTTGAGTGAAGAGGTGAAGGGAGCATTGTATGCGAAACGCTCCGGAATTGTCTGTCCCTTTGGTTTAACCATTGCAATGGCAGAGAATGCGGCGGAAAATGGGGTGGAATTCTACCGTGGCTACAGAGTATCTGCAGTTCATTTGAATGAGAGTGGAACATACTCGGTTTCCTGTGAAAATGGTGAAAGTTTTGAAACGAAAATCCTCATTAATGCAGCCGGAGTGTACAGTGATGTGATTCATAACATGCTTCCGGAAAAGGAGGGACATAATCACTTGGAGATTGTTCCCAGAAGAGGAGAATATTGCCTTTATGATAAACAGGCGGGGAATCTGGTGGAAAGAACTATTTTTCAGTTGCCCGGAGTCTATGGTAAAGGAACATTGGTA
Source organism: Lachnospiraceae bacterium (assembly GCA_017467845.1). GTDB lineage: Bacteria > Bacillota > Clostridia > Lachnospirales > Lachnospiraceae > Acetatifactor. The sequence continues at coordinate 42,907 of JAFUKH010000025.1, forward strand.
ACTCCTACGGTTCATGGCAATCTGTTAATCGGTCCCACTGCGGAGGATGTACCCGGGAAGGAAGAAGTGAACACTACAAAGGCGGGGACAGACCTGCTTCTTTCAAATGGGGCAAGAAGTGTGAAGACACTTCCCGGTGGTAAGCAGATGATTACTTCTTTTGCGGGACTTCGAGCACATCATGCAGACCATGATTTTATCATTGAAGAGTCCAAGGGATATCCCGGCTTTGTGGATGTGGCTGCCATTGAGTCACCGGGGCTGACCAGTGCGCCTGCCATTGGTGAGTACGTGGCGGCAATTGTGCAGGATATAAAGCCGGCACCTATGAAGCCGGATTTTAAGGATACCAGAGCCGGAATTGTGACAACGGAAGGGAAAACATTGGCGGAGAAGAAGGCGATTGTAGCAGAAAATCCGGCTTACGCCAACATCATCTGCCGATGCGAGTCCATTTCGGAAGGAGAGATATTAGCTGCAATTCACAGACCGGTAGGAGCTACTACGGTAGATGGCGTAAAAAGGCGTACCAGAGCCGGTATGGGACGATGTCAGGGGGGCTTTTGTTCCCCTAAGGTAACGGCAATTCTGGCACGGGAGCTGGGGATTCCGGTGGAAGGTGTACGCAAGTCGGGAGAGGCTTCCGTGATTCTCTATGGAGGACTAAAATGATTCGGAAAAGTTTAGTGATTATTGGCGGAGGCCCTGCCGGAATGGCTGCTGCTCTTGGTGCAGTCAAGGGAGGACTTGCCCCGCAGGAGATACTGATATTAGAAAGAGATAAACGTTTGGGAGGAATCCTGAATCAATGTATACATAATGGTTTTGGATTGCATACCTTTAAGGAGGAATTAACGGGGCCGGAGTACGCGGCAAGGTACGAGGCTCAGATTGAGGAAAAGCAGATTCCTTATAAGCTGGAAACCATGGTGATGAGTATCCGTGAGGGTGAGGAAAAGGAAATAATTGCCATGAATGGACGGGAGGGAATCCTGGAAATTTATGCAAAAGCCGTGATTCTTGCCATGGGATGTAGAGAGCGTCCAAGAGGTGCCTTGAATATTCCCGGCTATCGTCCGGCGGGCATATACAGTGCCGGAACAGCTCAGTACTATGTAAACATGGAGGGAAAGCTTCCGGGAAAGGAAGTGGTAATCCTGGGAAGTGGTGACATCGGGCTGATTATGGCGAGGCGTATGACCTTGGAGGGGGCCAAAGTGAAGGCTGTAGCAGAATTGATGCCTTATTCCGGAGGTCTCAAGCGTAATATCGTGCAGTGTTTACAGGATTTTGATATACCGCTGCTTCTCAGTCATACCGTAGTAGATATCAAAGGAAAAGAGCGTGTTGAGGGGGTAACTATTGCACAGGTAGATGAGAAAAGTGTGCCCATTCCGGGAACGGAAGAGTTTTATCCTTGCGATACACTGCTTTTGTCCTGTGGCCTGATTCCCGAAAATGAATTGTCTCTGGGCTGCGGTGTGGAAATAAGTCCTGTAACCGGTGGTCCTGTGGTAAATGAATGTTTGGAAACCAGTAAATCCGGTATCTTTGCTTGTGGAAATGTACTTCATGTACATGATTTGGTGGATTATGTATCCGGTGAAGCATTAGAGGCCGGTGAGCGTGCCGCGGAGTATGTTCTGAGTGAAGAGGATTCCGGGCCCGGTGGGCAGGAGCTGACTGTCTGTGGGGAGAATGGTGTGCGATATACTGTGCCATCCACTATAAATATGAATCGAATGAAGGAAACTCAGACCATTCGCTTCCGAGTAGGCAGGGAATTTCAGGGTGTGAAGGTTTCGGTTTATCTGGAGGATACCCTTTTACGTAGTATTCCCAAGAAGACTATGGCACCGGGAGAGATGGAGAAGGTGATTTTGCTTAAGAAGGATTTGGAGGGCAAAGAAATTCAGCGCATTCGGATTACCATCGAGGAGGCATAATATGGAAGAGAAAAAAGAATTGACCTGTATCGGTTGTCCCATGGGATGTCAGATTACAGTTACCCTGAAGGATAATATGGTGACAAGTGTGTCAGGAAATACCTGCAAAATCGGAGATACTTACGCCAGAGAAGAGGTAACGGATCCAAGAAGAACAGTAACCAGCATTATGAAGGTTGACGGAGGGGAATTACCTGTAGTATCGGTGAAGACCAAGGAGAGCATTCCTAAAGGTCTCATGTTTGGGGTGATGGAGGAAATCGGTGCTGTGAAGGTAAATGCACCCATAGCCATCGGGCAGATACTCATTGAGAATGTAGCAGGTACGGGTGTTGCAGTAGTAGCAACCAGAGAAATAAAAGAAAAGTAGGGGATTCATATGGAGCAGAAATATATAATGGCACTTGATCAGGGAACTACCAGTTCCCGCTGTATTTTGTTTGATAAGAGGGGTAATATCATCAGTATGGCTCAGAGAGAGTTTGAGCAGATTTATCCCCAGCCGGGCTGGGTAGAGCATAACCCCATGGAAATCTGGGCATCCCAGATGTCTGTGGCAATTGAAGCAATGACCAAGGTTGGTGTGGGAACGGACCGCATAGCAGCATTGGGAATCACCAATCAGAGAGAAACTACCATTGTATGGGACAAGGTTACCGGTGTGCCGGTATACAATGCCATCGTGTGGCAGTGTCACAGAACAGCGGATATGATAGAGCGTCTTAAGGATGAGGGGTATGATACGGTAATCCGCGAGAAGACGGGGCTTATTCCGGATGCGTATTTCAGTGCGACTAAGATTGCTTGGATTCTGGATAATGTGCCGGGAGCGAGAGAGAGAGCTAAGAAGGGAGAGCTTGCCTTCGGTACAGTGGACACCTGGCTTATCTGGAACCTTTCCAAGGGGAAAATATTTGTGACGGATTATACCAATGCTTCCAGAACCATGCTCTTTAATATACATGAAAAATGCTGGGACAAGGAGCTTTTAGAGAAGTTCTGTATTCCGGAGGCTATGCTTCCGGAAGTAAAACCATCCAGCTGTGTTTACGGAACCACCGATGAGAGTGTGCTGGGAGGAGAGATTATCATTTCCGGAGCTGCAGGTGACCAGCAAGCGGCACTATTTGGACAGTGCTGCTTTGCAGAAGGTGATGTAAAGAATACCTATGGAACCGGCTGTTTTCTTCTTATGAACACGGGGAATAAGGCGATTACATCCCAAAATGGACTACTGACAACGATGGCAGCCAGTGACACTACCGAAGCGCAGTATGCCTTAGAGGGCAGCGTGTTTGTGGCGGGTGCGGCAATCCAGTGGCTTCGGGACGAGATGCGAATGATTAAGTCCTCAGCACAATCGGAAGAATATGCAAAGGATGTGGAGGATACGGCAGGAGTATATGTAGTTCCCGCTTTTACGGGGCTGGGAGCACCCTATTGGAACCAGTACTGCAGAGGTATGGTAGTAGGTCTTACCAGAGGCTGTAATAAGGAACATTTTATCAGAGCTACATTGGAATCTCTGGCATATCAGACCCAAAGTGTGCTTCGTGCCATGGAGCAGGATACCGGACTGGATATTACCGATCTGCGTGTGGATGGCGGTGCCAGTGCCAATAATTTCCTGATGCAGTTTCAGGCAGATATTTTAGATGCGCAGGTTCTGAGACCAAGCTGTATCGAGACTACAGCACTTGGCGCAGCGTATTTGGCCGGCCTTGCAGTGGGATATTGGAAAGATAAGGAAGAAATTCGGGAGAATTGGGAACTCTCCTACAGGTTTGAACCTGCAATGGAGGACAACATACGCCGCAAGAGGCTGAAGGGCTGGGAAAAAGCGGTAAAATGCGCGCTTCTCTGGTCGGAAGATTAAATATTTATTTGACTTTTAGAGGGCAGAATGATATTCTACACTAGTTAAAGTGCATATTTATGCACTTTTTTGGAGGAACTATGGATCTAAAGAAGCTGGCGTATCAGACAGAAGATGTGAATAAAGAATGGTCCGAGAGGATTAGTGACTTTATATATAACCATCCGGAGCTGGGAGATGAGGAGTACGAATCCTCTGCTTATCTGGTGAAATGTCTGGAAGAAATGGGCTTTACCTGTACTTATCCTTACCTGGGAATGGCTACGGCTTTTCGGGCAGAATATGGTGATGAGGAAGGTCCGGCAATCGGTTTTATGGCGGAATACGATGCCCTTCGCGGCTATGGCATAAACCATGATGAACTGGCACATGCCTGCGGGCACAATTGGATTGCGGCGTCTACTTTGGCAGCAGCAGTCTCGCTTAAGGGTACGAAGGAGCATTGGAAGGGTAAAATCGTAGTAATCGGAACTCCGGCGGAGGAGAATTTCGGACGAAAGGTAGATATGGCTGAGGCAGGAGTGTTTGATGGACTAGCCGCATGCTTTGAGATGCATTTGGACCGTGTCAACTGTGTGGAAAATACTGCCCTTGCCATGACCGATTTTATCTTTGAATTTGAAGGGAAAGCCGCCCACGCAGCTGGTCATCCTGCAGCAGGTGTAAATGCACTGGATGGCTGTAATCTGACCATTGCGGGCATTAATGCACTCAGGCAGCATTTAGAGCCGGACGTTCGTATCCATTACGTATATGTAGATGGCGGAAAATCGCCCAACGTAGTTCCAGAGCATGCTTCCCTGGCGGTATATGTGCGTGCGGGTCAGAAGGATTATCTGGAGGAGGTTATTGAGAAGGTTTTGAACTGCGGGCGCGGGGCAGAACTGATGACCGGTGCCAAGTTTACCTATCAGAGGGCAGAAAATACCTATTATGATATCAAGCACTATCCGGAATTAGATGCCATGATGGTGGAGAATCTTGCGAATCTGGGTATTACGGATCTGGCAAAGGGAGATATTTATCATAGCGGCAGTACAGATGTGGGAAATGTAACCTACCGTTGTCCTACCTGCTATACACATCTGAGCCTTGGAGCAGTCACCGATGCAGGCGGTCACGAGGAAGAATTTTTAAAATATGTTAACTCCGCAGAAAGTAATAGATTATTGCACATTGGAGCAAAAGCTATGGCAGCTACTGCGTTGGATGTTATAAAAAATGGAGGATTTTAAGAAATGAAGAAACTTTTGGCACTTTTACTTACCGGCATGATGACCTTAAGTATGGTCGCATGTGGTTCATCTAAGGAGGAGTCTGCAAACAGATTAGAAAGCATTATGGCTGCAGGCAAAATCGTTATTTGTACTTCTCCTGACTACGCACCTTACGAGTTCGAGGACCCAACCAAAGAGGGTCAGGACAAATATGTGGGTGCAGATATGGAGCTTGCAAGATATATTGCCAAGGAGCTTGGCGTAGAGCTGGAAATCACCGCTATGGATTTTGATGCGTGTATCGCAGCTGTTGGTGAAGCTCGTGTAGACCTTGGTATCATTGGTATGGACGCAACAGAGGACAGAGCACTTATCATGGATTTTACCGATGAATATTACAATGATACTGCACAGAAGATGATTATCCGTAAGGAAGATGCAGAGAAGTATACTACTATCGCATCTTTTGATGAGACCACTACTGTGGCAGCACAGAACGGTACACTTCAGGTTGGTTTAGTAACCGGTCAGACTACGGCATCTTTAGAGCCTATTGCAAAAATTACTGATGGTGTACTTATGCTTGAAGGTGGAAAGATTGACGGTCTTGCAGCTGCTGAGGTTGTTGCAAACAGCATTGTTGAGAAGAATGACGCATTAGCACTTGTTCCCGAGAACTTTGAGTACTCTTCTGACGGAATTGTTTGTGGTGTTCCGAAGGGTGAGGAAGAATTAGTTGCAAAGTTAAACGAGATTATTGCAGAAGTTGTTGAGTCAGGTATTTATTATCAGTGGATGGAAGAGGCTAACGTTTTGGCCAATTCTTTAGGGGTAACCAACTAAAAGCCTGAGTATTTGGAGGATAACATATGTTAGAAACAATGGGGATGCTGGTACAAAGATATTACGGCTTATTCCTGGATGGTGTGAAATATACATTGCTGCTGGCCTTGATTGCCGTCACTTTGGGTACGGTCATCGGAACTGTTCTGGCGATAATGAAGATGGCGAACTTTAAGCCTGTTTCCTGGCTTGCAACTGCCTATATTGAGATTTTTAGAGGGACACCTCTTTTGCTACAGCTGTATTTATTTTACTTTTTAGTTCCTCAGATTTTACCTTTTGAGCCAAGTAAATTTGTGTGCGTATCCACGGCACTTGTACTCAATACCGGTGCATATGTATCTGAAATTATTCGTGCAGGTATTCAGGCAGTTGATAAGGGACAGACGGAGGCGGCGAGAAGCCTTGGTTTGAATAGCGTGCAGACTATGAGAAAGGTTGTATTTCCTCAGGCTTTAAAAAATATTTTGCCTGCGCTGGGTAATGAGTTTGTTACCGATATTAAGGAAACATCCTTGGCATCAACCTTCTTCGTAGGTGATTTGATGACATGTTACCGTACTATCAACGGAGCCTTATATATTACCTTAGAGCCTTTGATTATCGTGGGTATTATCTACTTTATTCTGACCTTCAGTTTGAGCAAACTGGTGGCATTTATCGAAAGGAGAATCCAGTATGATCATTAAGGTTGAGAATTTACAGAAAAGCTTCGGTGATAATCATGTACTTACCGACATTAATGCAGAAATTGAAGAGAATGAGGTAATCTCCATTATCGGAACCTCCGGCTCCGGTAAAAGTACTTTTCTTCGTTGCCTGAATTTATTAGAACAGCCTACCGGCGGTAAAATCTGGTTCAAGGGCGTGGACCTTACCGCAAAGGGTGTGGATATCAATGTTCATCGTCAGAAAATGGGTATGGTATTCCAGAATTTTAATGTATTCCCGAATATGAGGGTGGAAGATAATATTACCATGGCACCGGTGCTTCTTAAAAAGAAGACTAAGGAAGAGGCACATGACTTGGCGATGAAACTCCTTGACCGTGTGGGGCTTTTGGAGAAGGCATCTGCATATCCGGGTTCCTTATCCGGTGGTCAGAAGCAGCGTCTTGCTATTGTGAGAGCACTGGCTATGGAGCCGGAAGTACTTCTTTTTGACGAGCCTACTTCTGCACTTGACCCGGAGATGGTAGGAGAAGTTCTCTCTGTTATCAAGGGACTTATGCATACCGGTATGACAAGTATCATCGTTACACATGAAATGGGCTTTGCAAAGGAAGTTTCGGACAGAGTGTTCTTTATGAATGAAGGAATTCTGGCAGAGACCGGTACTCCGGAACAGATTTTTGACAATCCACAGCTTCCAAGACTGAAGGAATTTTTAAGTAAAGTACTGTAATTACGGTACCGATTAACTACCAAAGCCTGTCCACTTATGGATGGGCTTTAACTATGCGTATACAGTAAGTTGTTTCTTGCTTTTTCCTAAACAGTATATTATAATTGCGATAGTACATTGGAGAAGTATGAACACTTAAAATTAGTGGTACTAAAATGAATACGAAAGGAAGAAAATTTATGGAAAAATTTTTCAAGCTGAAAGAGAATGGCACCGACGTTCGTACTGAAGTTATGGCAGGTTTGACAACATTCTTTGCCATGGCATACATTCTCTTTGTTAACCCTAACATTCTGTCTCAGTCCGGCATGGAATGGGGCGCGGTTTTTCTTGCAACAATTATCGCATCTGTGGTTGGTACCTTAATCATGGGTCTTGTTGCTAATGTTCCTTATGCACAGGCACCCGGCATGGGCTTGAATGCATTCTTTGTTTATACTGTTTGCTTCGGTTTGGGATTCACCTGGCAGCAGGCATTGTCCATGGTATTTATCTGTGGTCTTCTTAACATCATGATTACCGTTACTAAGCTCAGAAAGTACATTATGAAGGCTATTCCTACCAGCCTGCAGAATGCTATTGGTGGCGGTATTGGTTTGTTTGTTGCTTACATAGGATTTTTAAATGTTGGCTTTGTCAACTTTGATGCAGGTGTTCCTGCTTTGGCTACTTTGAACACTCCTACTTTGTGGGTGTTCCTGATTGGTATGGTGATTACTATCGTCCTGATGCTCCTCAAGGTTAAGGGTGCGATGCTTATCGCTATTATTGCTACAACTATTATTGGCATTCCTTTTGGGGTTACTTCAATGGGTAGCTCTGTTAGCTTCTCAGATGCTTGTGCAGCTTTACCTACTACCTTCTTGGCAATCTTTAAGGACGGCGGCCTTTTAAGTCTGTTCTCTGACGCTTCTAAGTTACCGTTAGTGCTGATTACCATTTTCTCATTCAGTATCACAGATACCTTTGACACTATCGGTACCTTTATCGGAACCGGACGTCAGAGTGGTATTTTCTCTGAAGAGGATGAGAAGATGATGGATAGTAATGCAGGATTTAAGTCAAGACTGGATAAGGCACTTTTTGCTGATGCTACCGCTACTTCTATTGGTGCTCTGTTTGGAACATCCAATACAACCACTTTCGTGGAGTCCACAGCCGGTATTGGTGCAGGCGGTCGTACCGGACTTACATCTGTTGTTACTGCACTGTGTTTTGCACTTTCAGCATTCTTGGCTACTTTTGTTAGTGCTGTTCCGTCTGCAGCAACTGCTCCGGCATTGGTTATGGTAGGTGTTCTGATGGCATCTTCCTTCAAAGATATTAATTGGAATGAACTGGATGAAGCACTTCCTGCATTCTTTGCTGGTCTGTTTATGGCTTTATGTTACAGTATTTCTTATGGTATCGCATTCGGTTTCATTACCTACTGCATCGTTAAGATTTGCGCTCGTAAGGCCAAGGAAGTACATCCACTTCTGTGGGGCTGTACTGCGCTGTTTATTTTGAACTTCGTTCTGATGGCAATTTTATAATTATATAGAAGGGCGTTTCGGCTGGTAGTCGGAACGCCTTTTTATTTAAATATAGTTGACAATAAATGTATTAAAGAGTATATTAAAATAAAGTGAAAATCTGGAGACTAATCTTGTAGCGGAGCTACATTCTAACACTTTTCTATGGCGATTCTGCCGTGTGTCAGGGTATCCTGCGTATTTCACAGAACATTTAGCAGGGCTGACCTGCGGAAAGGAATGAATATGGAGAAGGATTTGGTAGAGTATGCATATCTATCAGATAATTTGCGTTATGCAGATTTGTTTAACGGAGTGCTGTTTGGTGGTGAAGAGGTGATTGACTCGGGGAGAAGCTTGGGATGGTCCTAAGAGTTTGAGAGAAATCATGCAGCTGGAGGAATTACCCGAGTCTCTACGAGGTTATGTGAATGATTATTCCATACACTTTGTGAATGTAAGGGAATTTGAAGATACCAGTGTGTTTAAGACTGATTTGAAACTGGTATTTGACTTTATGAAGTACACAAAAGATCGAAAGGGTATGCGAACTCTATTGAGCGAAAATGAAGCATACAAGAGGGTGGCACGTGATGCCTATGAGGTAATGTGCATACATACGAATTTGAAAGAGTTAGATAAAATTATAGAGAAGAACAGTGGAGAAGATAAGGAGGTAGTAGATATGTGCCAAGCTATTAGGGAGATGCTAGAAGAGGAAAGAGAACAAGGAATAGAACAAGGAATAATGCAAGGAATCTTACTACATACATACCGAATGGTAGAACGTGGTAGGATGAGTGTGGCGGAGGCATTGGAAGATATAAAGTCGGATCAAACAGAAAATGATTTTGTGGAAGGAATGCTGGCTGCTGGATTTAAAGTGCCATAGTATAAAGCTTATGTTGACGGGGAGTAGGAAAATACTCTCCGTTTTTTATAGGATACAATTAATATTTGCATACTTTAGATGAGATAAAAAGGATATACGCTACAAAAATCTATGCTATAATGTATACAGCACCAAAGAAAACCAAGCGACGCGAAGCGGCATTTGGTTTTCTGGTGCGTATAACGAGCAAACGGTCTGCGGAGCAGACAATGAGTGCGAAGCACGAGTTTGCGAGTCAGCCAGAAGGAGTGGGAGGAGCAGACAAAAGTGCGAAGCACGAGTTTGCGAGTCAGCCAGAAGGAGTGGGAGGAGCAGACAATGAGTGCGAAGCACGAGTTTGCGAGTCAGCCAGAAGGAGTGGGAGGAGCAGACAAAAGTGCGAAGCACGGTTTTGCGAGTCTCTGAAAGTAGGAGGTACAAGAGATGCGACCAAGAAGAGGGCATAGAGGGGGCAGTTTTTTGGAGCGAACCATAACGAATGCGATTAACAGTGCATTGAGTAGTGTGATTCACACTACGGTGCATAAAGTTGCCAATACAGTAGTAGACACTTCTGTAAACAAATATAAGGCTGCTAAGGAAGCTGAATTAGCGCAGTATAAGCAAGAGCAGGAGCTGGCGTTGGCGGAGGCAACAAAGAATGTTGTAAGGCAGGATGAGATGGCAAAGTATCCTGCAGAGTGTCCCAATTGTGCTGCAGCTACGGATGGTAGCAGATACTGCAAATATTGTGATGGAAAGCTGGTATAATGTGAAAAAGAGGTGGTTTTTACTTGGAATCTGCATTTGTGTAATGCTGACGGGGTGTGGAAATGTGGAGCAGGAAGCTACTGAGGCGCGGGAGCCTGCCACCAACATTGAAACCGCAGTATCTGTGGCAGAGCTTGAGGTGACGCAGGCGCCCTCTCTTACAGAGTTCCCATCACCCACGCAGGAGCCTACAGCCACGCCCATCCCCGGGGCGTATGATTTTACTGTATGCTTTGCAGGAGATATCAGTCTTGCAGAAGGCGCAGTAACAACCCAGAGAATGGATGCTTCGGAAAATGGAATCTATGATTGCATTTCAGCGGAGTTGATGGACTATATGAATCAGGCGGATATCTTTTGCCTGAACAATGAATTTACATATAGTCTCAGAGGGGAGCCACTGGCCGGGAAAGCATACACCTTTCGGGCAAATCCGGAGCGTGTAGCGGTACTTGGACAAATGGGAGTGGATGTAGTGAGTCTTGCAAACAATCATGTATATGATTATGGGGAAGATGCATTGTTAGATACACTGGACATATTGGCAGAAGCTGATATATCATATTTTGGTGCAGGGACTAATCTGGAAGAGGCTATGAAGCCGATATATAAGGAGGTGGATGGTAAGACAATTGCTTTTGTAGGAGCATCCAGAGCAGAAAAGAACAAGATGACGCCTCAGGCGGGAGAAGATACACCGGGAATTCTCAGGTGTTACGATACAGAGCTTTTCCGGCAGGTAATAAAGGAGGCAGATGCCAATGCAGATTTCGTGCTCGCCTATGTGCATTGGGGAACCGAATACAGCCATGAACTTGAGGATGTACAGCTTCAGACAGGTAAGGAATATCTGGATGCCGGAGCAGATGTGATTATCGGAGCACATTCTCATTGTTTACAGGGGATGGAGTATTATGACGGGAAACCTATCATATATAGTCTGGGCAATTATTGGTTCAATAAGCGGACGCTGGATACCATGCTGCTTATGCTTCATTTTCAGGGAAATGATGTGGAGGAGCAGCTGGAAGTGAAAGTGATTCCGGCGATTCAGGCGGAGCAACAGACCAGAATTGTGGAGGACTCGCAGGAGAGAGAACGCATCTTTTCCTTTCTGGAAGAAATCTCTGTGAATGTGGAAATTAACGAGGTCGGAGTCGTTACATCACAGTGATTATATAGGCTGAAAGTACCTTGCATAATGTGGGTATCAATTTACGCCAAAATAACAAAAAATGGTCGACAAAACGCTATATTTTTAGTAGACTAAGGGAGTCGACGAAAGTAAAGGAGATTCATATGAACGAAAAATTCTTCGAAGAAGAGAGAAACTTAAGTGCAAGCGAAACTGTAATAATGAAAGCAATTTGGGATGCGAAAGAAGACATTTCCATACCGGATTTAATTGACAAGCTGAGAGAAGAATACGGCAAAGATTATGCCAGAACAACCGTAGTTACATTTTTATTGAAACTGTCAGACAAGGGCTTTGTAAGAACTTATCGTAAAGGTAAGCTGTCTTATGCTCATATTATGAAGAGCGAAGAAGATTACAAGGCAAAGCTTTTATCAGAAGAAGCTGATTTCTGGTTTGAAGGTCAGGTTCCTAAGATGGTATCTGCCTTAGTCAGCAGGAGAGAGCTTTCTAAACAGGACGTCGCTGAAATAAGGAGCCTGTTAGATGGTCTGGACGACGAGTCTGCTAAATAATATTGTAATTATTATGCTATTGACCTCCCTTAGCGGAGGCTTGCTGGTGGTCATCTGGTTGGGAATCGGTGCAATTCTGGAAAAATTGGGATTTATCAATATTGTGTATGAATTGCTCAAAATGGTAATCGCATTTTTCTTCTTACCGATTTCCTATCTGGGACTGAAGCTGTTTGGAAGAAAGTTAGGACACGGATTTTTGTTTGCTCCGATTTCTGCGGAATGGAAGGAATTAGTACTGATTCTGGGAATATGGGCATTTGTGGTAGTGCTGGCACTTGGTGCTTTGGGTTATGAGATATATCGCATGAACCGATATTTTCGTAGTGCATTCACTGCTAAGAAGGAAGCGCGTGAGCTATTAGCAGAGATCTGCGAGGAATTAAAGATTCCTGTACATAAGGTGGAGTTAAAGTCATCCTATCGTACGCAGATTCCCTGTGTAACAGGGGTATGGCGTGCAAAGGTAATCTTACCGGTGGAGGAGTTCGAAGAGGAGACTCTTCGGGTAATTCTGACACATGAGCTGACTCATTTCAAACAGAAAGATTTATTATTGAAAAGAATATCTTTGATGGTATTGATTCTTCATTTCTTCAATCCGTTGGCCTGGCTTTTATTCGAAAAGATTCAGGTGTGGAGTGAATATGCTTGTGATTATCGGTCATATCCTCACTGCGGAGGCATTAAGCACTATTTCGAAGTGCTTATGGGGTTTGCATCAGAGAATAAGGGACGTGTGAGCTTTTCTTCTCAACTATATGAGGACCGGCATGAGCTGGTAGAGAGGGTGAAGAAATTGAGCAAGGTAAGTAAGATTAAAAAGAGAGCAAAGCTTAGTGTAGTATTGGTAATGTGCGTGGCCTTTATGGGTAGTAGCATCTCTGTAGGTGCTGCAACCATGCAGACTGCCAAGGCATACGAGCATCTTTATAGAGCAGCAGAAAGCGCAACATCAGCGGAATTTGATGAGGCAGTCTCTAGTGAATATGTGTTATATACTGAGAGTGGGGAAACACTGGGAATTACGTTGATTGAAGATGCTACTGTGACAGTTACGCGGGCTTTATATAATATTGTTTGGGATGTACCTGCTCGTAGTCGTGTAAGTGCGCCATATTTTAGTTTGACGGAAGGACAATCTGTTGTTGTTACTGCGTCAATGTTACCGGCAGATATAGAAGTTAAAGTAGGTCTTGAGAGCGCTAATGGAACAAGGCGATATGTTTTGGCGGCAGATTGGGCATCATATTCATTCCCTATTGAGGAGGATGGTTCTTACCGCGTATATATTCAGAATGACTCCTATACAGACGTGTCTGTCGAAGGCTCTTATATCATCAAATAGTTAATTCATATTTCTCATAAATCTTTCTGTGTGCGCTATCGAAAATAGTGCACACAGAAGGTAAACACAGGAGGTTACACGTAGGTTGTAGACAAAAAGTCCCCGATATTCCTACCGGAGACTCTATCTAAAAATTCAATTTATTCAAGGGTATTCACCCATCTGTTCCACTCTATACAAAAAGTAAATATAATGTATTTCCGGTCATAAATGGGCAGGTTTATTTTTTGTGTCTTCGTCTACAATCTACGTGTGTTTTCTACTTCATTCTTTTGCACATCTCAAGTACAAATTCTAAAGCATCATCATCAAATTCCACCAGAAAGGAATTGATTTCCTGTCTAAGCAGAGACGGCGGTACTTCATCATTCAAAAGCTGGCTGGAGCTGGTGGAGAAACAGTTTCCAAGCTCTACGAGCTTATCAAGCCGAGGATTAATATCGCCGGACAAAAGCTTCTGTACATAGCTCGGTGATACACCCGCATCTGCACTTAGTTGTCGCATGGAAGTATTTGATTCATGCATTAATTTATATAAATTCTTTTGTAATACCTGTAATTGCATTTCGTAATCCATTGTAAAACCCTCTTTCTTACTAGAACATTATAGTATTCACAGAAGTTTGAATGGGCGAGTGCGAGTATTTGATTAAATGGAAAGTGAATAGTGATATTATCTGAATAAAAGGTAAGAATATACTATCGAAAGTGAAATAGATTTTGTGTTATACTGACAAAAAGGAGGAAGCCTATGAGAATTGGTGGAATTGAAGCCGGTGGAACCAAGATGGTATGTGCCATCGGTGATGAAAACGGAAAGATTATTGATAGAGTAACCTTTCCTACAAGGGGACCGAAGGAAACCTTTGAGGATATGATAGGTTATTTTAGGAAATGGGAGATTGAAGCATTGGGAATCGGATGCTTTGGCCCTGTGGATTTAAATAAGAGTTCGAAAACCTATGGTTATATTACCAGTACCCCTAAGCCGGGCTGGAAGGATACGGATGTGGTGGGTACCTTTAAAAATGCTCTGGGAGTACCTGTAGGATTTGACACGGATGTGAACGGAGCCATTTTGGGAGAGGTGACTTGGGGAGCTGCCAAAGGGGCAGACACCGCAATTTACATTACCATTGGTACCGGCGTGGGGGTAGGAGTGTATGTAAATGGTGGGCTGCTGCATGGTTTGGTGCATCCCGAGGCGGGGCATATGCTTTTAGCAAAGCATCCGGGCGACAGCTACGAAGGTAAGTGTCCATATCACCGCACCTGTCTGGAAGGATTGGCAGCAGGACCTGCAATCGAGGCCAGATGGGGACGCAAGGGTGCAGAACTTGCAGATAACGCAGATGTGTGGGAGCTGGAGGCATTTTATATTGCTCAGGCAGTGACAAATTACATCTTGGCTTATTCGCCCCAGAAGATTATTCTTTGGGGAGGAGTGATGCATCAGGAAAGCCTCTTTCCTATGGTACGGGAGAAGGTGAAGGAGATGCTTAGCGGATACATTTCTCATGAAATGATTTTCGAGAAGATGGACGAGTATATTGTAAAGCCGGCTCTCGGAGAGGACCCGGGAATTTTAGGTGCAATTAAATTAGGAATGCTGGCAATTTCAGAGTTCTCAATTAATAAGGCATAAATAAAGGGCTGCCGTCACGTGATGAACGGCAGCCTTGTTTTATATAGCATTGTTAATCTTTTATTTTTGCGGTTCCAATCTTATCAAAGATGCCACCGGCATAAGAGTTTCCGTCAGCCTCAAAGGTTACGGTAATTGTATCCTTACCTTCTACAAGTTCTGCAGGAATTTCATAGTAAACATCGTAGAAATCATCCGGATTTACATTTTCAATCACTTCATCTTCCAACACTTCTCCATCCACGTAGATGCAGAAGCCTCTTCCGGCATCACCACTGAAATATTTCACAAAAAGGTAGTTGGTAACACTGTCATCCACCGAGAATTCATAACTGAAATATCCGCCTGAGGCAGCGTCGCGGTAATTTAGACCTTTGTGAGTTCCCGTGTTTGTCAGGTCACCGTCCAGGTTATGAGAGAATTCGTATTGGTCGTTTGCTACGGGAAGCGAATCAATCACAATGTACTTATCGGATTCATCTTCCACGACTTCTGTATTTGCATCTGCTAATTCAAAGTAAATACCATATCTGTTCTGATGCTGCATATAGTGTGGTGAGAATATAAGCTCTTGGTCGGTTCCCTTTAATGTGAATTCTAAAGTCCCTTCTGTACGAAGCAGGTTCTCATTTACATTCGCCAGCCATTCTTCGATGGTGGTATCTGTAATTGTAAGCACATCGCTGATTTCCGTAAACAGAGTAGGGATAGTAACATTTACACCGGTAGTGCCGGTTGCCATGTCTTCATCTCCAAGGTCTGCGCTGAGAACGATAGGTCCATACTTAAAGGCAACCACATTCTCGTTGTCCGGAAGGTTATAAGCAACTACTTCCATAGGAAGTGTATAGGTGATGGTATCGCCATCTTTCCAGGTTCCTGACAGACGGATAAAATCATTTACAATATCTGCACTTGCAGCCTGACCGTTAATACTTACGACAGGAGTGTCACATGCCCAGTCCGGAACATAGAGTACGATATCTGCAGAAACATCTGCGCCGTTAGTATGAATAGTGAAGGAAGAGGTATCTGTATTTGGAATATCGGTTTCCTGTATCAAAGTCAGTCCCTTCTCCTCCCAAGAAACCTCGGAAGAAGTAAAGCGGGTTACATAGATACTGCTCTCATCTTTGTAATAAATACTATCCCCCAGCTTGGAGAAGTTCTCCATACCGGAGCCGGTACAGCACCAGAAATGCCCTGTTGCAGAGCTATATACCTTGAAGTAGCCTGAGGCCATGGGCTGGAAGTAGGTGGTCATACCGGTCTTAGGATTCTGGGAAGAGAGAATCGCATTGATAAAGGTGTTCTCATAATATGCGGAATATTTGCTGTTACCGGTAATCTTAAACAGCTCCCTGGTCAGCTTTAGCATATTGTAGGTATTACAGGTCTCACAGTTACAGTTGGTTCTCTCTGCATCCAGCACATTTGCTTCGCCGAAATGCTCCCATTCGCTGTTGCCGCCGGTGATATAGGTGTGGTTATTTACCACGATTTCCCAGAAGTTCTCAGCTACCTGCAAGTAGTATTCCTCGGATTCTCCTAAAACAATATATCTGTTCAATGCGCCGATAATTTTGGGAATAGTAGTGTTGGCGTGTAATCCGTTAAGTACATCGTCTCCATTATAAAGAGAGTCAAATAAATTCATTTCATCAAAGCTGTGAGCTGCGGAGAGATGACCTTCATCTCCGGTGTGGCTGTAAAGCTGGTACAGGCAGTCGTTCATACCGCCGTATTCCACGTTCAGCACAGTAGCCTGCTTAGCTTCTGTCCAGGTAGAGGTTCTGGAGTAAACCCAGTCTCCTAAGGAAGAAGCGACAATGAGGGCCTGCTCGTTGCCGGTAAGCTCATAAGTGTCAATCAGCCCTGCGAGTACCTTGTGCATGGTATACCAAGGTACCCAGGTGCCGGAGGTGTTACCGCTTTCAATCTGGATATAATGGCTTTCCGGAATGGCAGCAAGGTATCCTGTTTCGCTATCCTGACACTGAGAAAGCACATCTACAATATGCTCTGTAATAGCAAGAAGCTGAGTGTCTCCGCTGGTTGCATAGGCTTGGGAAAGTGCTGTTAAATAGTGGCCTAAGGTGTGGCCTTTAATTGCAGAATTTTCCCAGCCGCCATATAGGGTAGCGTCACTTTCCACACCTGCAATATCGCAGAAGCCCTTTAATAATCTGTCTGCATCCAAAGATTTTAAATAGTCTACCTCTAGGGCGAAAGCATTGGTCTCATAGGAATTCAAAAGGGTAACATTACCCATGGAAAAGTCTGCCAGATTTTGAAAATCTGGCTGGGCTTCCACGCAGATGTCAAAGCTTTTTTCTCTGGTATAGTCAGCGTATGAGAGGGTAGCGGTCAAGGTTACTTCTGCGTCATTCTCTCCGGCTGCAGGTCTGGTTACGGTTCCGTCCGGGCTAAGAACCTTTTCGTCAGAAGAGAACCAGCTAATACTGCTTCCTGCGGAACCCTGCGTAGGTAGTGCAATATCGCTTTTAACAGATTTCAAGGAAATGCTGAGACTGTCATAATCGGCATCTACTACCTGAGAGCCGTCAAACTGTGCTCCATAAGCCGTGTAAAGTTCAATAATATCGCTTGAGGAAAGTACCTGATTATAAATGGATAGTTCGTCCATAATCATCTTGGCAAAGCCGCCATTGTACCCCGGAGAGTTAAAACCAATGTATTTATTACTGCCTTCATCTGTATTAATTTCCTGAATTTCATTGATGTACTGTACATTCTGGGCAACACCGTTACGATAGATACCGCAGGTATGTGTAGCAGAATCGTAGGTGACGGCAATGTGAACCCATTCTCCCACAGGGAAAAATTCAGACCGGCTTCCGGATACAAACATCTCCATTGGCTGTCCGGCAGATTTTCCTACAGAAAGCTTTAGTGGTGTATTGTTATCCAGACAGGAAAGGTACCAGCCTTCCCCCTGATAGTTTCCGCTGGGTTTAAACCAGGTAATCATATGCTCTCCGGCCAGATTTTCCTCGACTTTTATCCATGATGCGAAGGTGAGTGCTTCCGGCTGAAGAGAAGCGGCAGTACCCAGGTCAATGTATGTGGACCCGTCAAAGCTCAGTGCTTTGCCGTCAACACCTTCCACATAGACACCATCCTTGTTCAGAACGCCATTGTTACCGGCAGCAGATGAGTCCTCTACATTTCCCTCAAAGGAAAGTCCCAGAACCTTGTATTCCTCATATAGTGGTGCTTCCGGTGTTGGAGTGGGTGACTCTGTTTGAACCGGAGCATTTGTTGCACCCGTTTCGGCTACCGGTACTTCATTCGCAGTTTCCGTGCTGCCTCCGCAAGCAGTTAGTGTTAGGGTCATCAATATTCCCATTAGTAACTGTAACTTTTTCATTGTAATGTTGCCTCCCCATGTTTATTGTTGGTTTTAGCATACCTTTTTTGATACAGCAAAGTAAATTCTCATACATTGGAATAAGTGTAAAAATCTCAGTTATAATTTTTCACTTTACCGGGGGTAGATTTTGGGATATTATCGAGTTATAGACCATAGATATGATTATTTTTCGTAAGATAAGGTGTGATTTTGTTAGATGAAAGTAGTTAAATTTAATTCTGCATTACCATTTCAATACAATTTTGCAGGAAAATTCACAGCACCCGGCAGTGAGTGGATGCATTTGACCAGACAGCTCTTTGACTTTGAATTATTTGTAGTTACTGACGGAGTTTTGTATATTGCTGAAAATGAGGTGGAATACGCCGTGAAAAAGGGAGAGTATCTTCTTATGCCGCCTACATTAAAGCAGCATGGTTATCGGGCCGGAGGGTGTTCTTTTTATTGGCTTCATTTCTATCCTTCCTCTGCATATGAGATGTTGGAAGCAGAAAGCGCAGGTGCGGCCCAAGACGCTACATCCATCACGGTGCCGATATATGGAGAATTACAATCCTTTGAGCGTATGGTAGTGCTGATGAAACAGCTGCAGGACAGTGAACGCCGCTATGGTATGCGTTCGCTGAACAATTTTAGTACTTCGGTGATTTTGGCAGAGCTCAGCGCTCAAAGTTCCATTTATCGTAAATATGATAATTCTGACAATAGCAGTCAGTTGTATAACGATATAGTGGATTACATTACATTAAATATTTGCTCCAATCTGAAGGTGGCGGACATTGCAGACTATTTTGGCTACAATGAGAAGTATTTAACTACATATTTTAAGAAATGGTCCAAGGTATCCATAAAACAATTTATCTTACTGACAAAAATGGAAAATGCCAAGGCGCAGCTCAGTGAGACCAATCATTCAGTTTCTCAGATCGGATATAACATTGGTTATTCGGATCCCCACAATTTCACCAATGCATTTAAAAAAGTCACCGGGCTTACGCCCAGTGACTATCGTGACAGCTATACAAAACGCAGGGCAAATAGTGAATAGTGTTTTTAGTATCCCTTTATGAGTTCATTGATTTCCTGCTCATTTAAAAGTACACATTGTTTACCACCGATGGAATAAACTCTCTTACAAATATTCAGTACAGAGGGTCTATGGGTGGTAACAATGGTAGTGCGGGGATATTTGTCCGCCATGATATTCTGTAAAACCTTTCTTTCGGTAACCATGTCAAGTGCAGAGGTTGCCTCGTCTAAAAGTAGAATGGGGGAGCGCCTTAAGAGTGCTCTGGCAATGGAGAGACGCTGTGCCTGTCCTTCAGAGAAGCCGCCACCCCGCTCTTTGATTTCACTGTAGATTCCTTCCGGCAGTTTTTCCACAAAGTCCCATGCACAAGCCATTTTTAGTGCATCAATGATTTCTTCATCCGTAGCATTTTCCTTTACATTACGCATATTGTCGGCAATGGTTCCGGAGAACATGGTGTTGCCCTGGGGAACATATGCAAAAAGCTGTCTGGAGGATGCTGTCAAATCCACATGTGGAGCACCGCTTTCCGGAGTGCCGTTTCCGGCACATATATATCCGGCACCTTCTTTGGGGCGGATAATGGATAAAAGGACACGGAGCATGGTAGTCTTGCCCTCACCGGATGGTCCCACCAGAGCGATTACTTCATGAGGATGTGCATCGAAGCTGGCCTGCTCAAAGACTTCGGTGCCGGTAGCGTAGGTATAAGCCACGTTACGGATACTTAAGCCCACACCAATGTCTTTGTTATCATCGAAGAACTGCGCTACCTGCTTTTTCTGACTGTAATCCTCCTTGGGAAGATTTACGATACCCATAAGACGCTTGGCAGAATTGGCAAGGTGGATGGTGCTGGGTACAAAACTGATTAAATTATCAACAGAAGCACTCAACGTAGTGGAGAGGGACAGAAACATGGTCATAGTACCATAGGAAATCTGACCACTCCATACTTTATAGATACCCCAGCCGTAGGCAGAGTAAGAAACAATCATGGAGACAATTGTGAGGATAAAGGTATTAATAATCGTGGTACGTTGATACTTCATGCGCACGTCTGTATACTGCTGTTGGAGCATACGAAGTCTCCTGGAATAAAGAGAAAGCATATCAAAGGCTTTAACTGTCTGGATATTAGAAAAAGTCTCTTGATTAAAAGTAGACATACGCGTACTGGTGGTGAGGCTGCTCATATTACCCTGCTGTATTTTCTTCATTGTAGTTCTTGAAGTATAGATGCTGATGGGAATACTGATTAAAGCAAATACCGCGAAAGAAGCATCGTAGTAGAGAACCATGATTAATGCAGAAAAAAAGCGGAAGATATAAATAATCAGATTGGGCAAGGTATTAAGTATTCCGGAAGAAATGGTGCTTACATCCCCGCTCCATCTGACAAGCAAGTCACCGGAGTGATACCTGGTCAGGGATTCCCAATCCGTAATCAGAATGTCATCAAAAATCTGTGCTTTAATGTGATTGTCTATCTTCAAACTTATTTTATTAGAAAGATAACTGGAAATTTGACTGATAACACTGCTTCCCAGAGCAATACCAATCATTGTAGCAAAGGTGATCAACAATTCACCGGTGTTGTGTCCGGTAATGATATCTACCAAATCTCTGGAAACCAGACTACTGATTAGAGAGATGACTGTGGTGGATAATCCCAAAAGGGTATAGATTGCGATGTGGAAAATATGCTGTTTGGCATACTGATAAATCCAGCCCAATTGTGCCAATTTGTCTTGTAGACGCCCATTTTTGAGTTGTTTTATATAGTGCATTAACTGAGACATTTTAACCTCCGAAAAAAGCACCACTGTGTTAGTGGTGCTTTCCTGTCCGTGTATTTATAAAATTAACCGCATGTATAGCTTGCAACTTTACAATAATAAGCATCAGCGTTGTCTTCACCGATAGCACCCTCATAAGTACCACCTGTTTTTCTGGGCAGCTTTGAAGAGGTAACAATCTCAAAGTTAAAACCAACGCTTTCGGTAGGATTGAAATGGTTATTACGGGTAAGCGTGAAGCTGTATGTACCTACATTAGAAATGGTAAGACCACTTGCATTCTTAACTTCCTGAATAGGAAAATTGGTAACGAAATTCAGAACAAGAACGGAACCGGAGTGGTTACCACAATGATTACCAGTTACATTGCATACAGAGTGGTGACCATTGTTGTGACCTGTCCAGGTACATGTCCAATTAATCCAGCAGTCTTCTGTAACCGCGCCCGGAGCATAAGGATCGGGGGTGGGGGTTGGATTGTAAGCACCGCTTCCCGCATAGATACCTTCGGCAGTATCTGCTTCTATAGCGAATAAAGCAGGGGTCTCATAAGTTTTCATAATAAATATTCCTCCGCAATTTCAAAATCATTACATATTGTCACATATAGGAGTTTAGTCCCAAACCCCAAAAACGTCAAGCAATTGGCGAGAATCTAACAAAAATGTTAGTTCCTGTCTAAAAATGCGTCGATTTCCTCTTTGATACAAGTAACGGCTTCCTCTGTCTTGGTGCAAAACAGATGACATATGAGAATGTGGTCGGAAATCTCGCGTATGATATCCAGATTCTTTTTCTGCATGGAACTTGCCCAGGAAGGAGAGACGCTTCGGTGCAATACTAATAATTGCCTGCGCTCCTTAAACGGAAAGCCAACTCTGTTTTTCGTTCCCTGATTTAGCAGGATGATGCCGCCAAGCGGATGGGTACGAGTGTCATAAATTCCGGAGGTGCCGCACCAGGGGATACCATAAACCACAGGGGTATCCTGGCGTAATGCAACCAGATTTAAGTCTCCGTTTATAATCGGTGTTCCTATGATATCATTCCAAAGTCCGGCATGGGTGGATTTGCCGGTTCCGGAGGGTGCAGAAAACAGCCATACCTTATCTCGGTAGAGGATGGAGGCGGAGTGAATTGCCAGCATACCGTGAAGCTGGGCAAAGTACAAAAAGGAAATTCTTATGGCATAAGAGATTTCCGTCGCGGCCTCTTCCGTAAAGAGAGGAGCACAGAAAATTGTGACATTTCGTCCACTTCTGCTGACATGTATCTCTGAGATATACTTGGAAGTTGGGAAAAACAGAATATATTTGTCCAATCCTTCAATCACCAGAAGTTCCCCGGTTCTCAGAAGCAAGGTTCCGTTTTCTGTGTGACTAGGGGGAGCTGCCTGGATGCGTATATCCTGAATCGGGGCATCATCCGGGAATTCTACCGATGTTTCAAAGCTGAGAAGCTCTCCGGCGAAGGCCTCCGCGGGTCCATAGAGCCGGCAGAAGAGTCCGGCGATTTCCAAGGATTTATACAAAGGGATGCTGTTTGCTGTGCTTTCTTCCGGTAGCAGGATATCCATCTGCTGGAGCGATTTCACAAAGCTTGTCGTAGTCGCTTCCAAAATGTCATATTGCTCGGTCGGGCAACGGAAATGCTCTGCACATAGATTAATAAGCTCTTGGGTTGAGGATACGTTTTCTAAGTTTTCCCAAAGAAATACGCTGGTCTCGTTCAGGCGTACATCGTGTTTAAAGTCTGCGTTTGCCTGTCCGAAAGCCAGTAAATAGGGAAGTTCCGCGATATATTCCAGGTGATAATAGGGGTTGCGTCTCATGGATGATTCACTCCAACTTAAGTCTATGGTACTATATCTCTATTATACGGGTTTGCAGGGAAGGGGGCAACATAGATTTTACCGGGATTTGGGCAAAAATATTTGCTATCCGATGGCTGCATGTCGTACAATGCTATAAGATATTATGGAGGTGAGCGTATGGCTTATCGGGTGGCAATTTGCGATGACAGTACGCCGGATGCGGAATTTGTACAGAGCATTTTAAAGGATTGGGCGTTAGAGAGGAATGTAGTCATTCAGACAGAGGTTTTTCCCTCTGCGGAGAGCTTTTTGTTTCATTATGAGGAGAATAAGTCCTACGATATTCTTCTTTTGGATATCGAAATGGGAGCCATGGATGGTGTGGCTTTGGCCAAGGCAGTGCGTAGAGATAATGAGACTGTGCAGATTGTGTTTATTACCGGGTATTCCGAGTATATAGCGGAAGGGTATGAAGTGGCGGCACTTCATTACCTGATGAAACCTGTGAATAGGGAGAAATTGTGTGCCGTACTGGATAGGGCATTGGAAAAGCAGAGGCAGAACGAGAGCGTTTTAAATTTGGCATTGTTCGGGGAAATGGTGCGTATACCACAGAAATATTAATACCTCAGGTGTGATGTGACAGTTCATCCCCTGATTTGAACGATTCGTCCCCGGAATGAGCCGGGGGCGAATTTTTGTGTTACTATTCAGAGACATGCAGATTGCTGAAAATAGGATGAGCAAGCTTGTTTGCAGCAATCTATATGGCGAGTAGCCATGCAATGAGCAGAGTGGCCGGAGCCTTTTTGTTATGAAGAAGGAGAGTCACTTCCCAAGGATTTAGACAATGATTATGAACTTTGCTTGGAAGATGTAAGCTATCGTTACCCAGAGGCGGAAAATGATACGATAAAGCATATGAATCTGACCATAAAACCGGGAGAAAAGCTGGCAATCGTGGGTCTCAATGGTGCAGGAAAAACAACGTTGGTAAAGCTGCTTTGCGGATTTTTAGACCCTACAGAGGGAAGGGTTCTTTTGAATGGTGAAGATATCCGCAAGTACAATAGAAGGGATTACTATGACTTATTCTCAGCGGTATTTCAGGACTTCTCCGTGCTGGAGGCCAGCGTGGCGGTAAATGTAGCGCAGAATGTGGATAACATTGACGAAAACAGAGTTCGGTTGTGCATAGAAAAGGCTGGCCTTACAGAAAAGGTGAATTCGTTGCCGGCGGGAATTGACAGTAAGATTGGCAGACAAATCTATGAGGATGGAGTAGAGTTGTCGGGAGGTCAGACCCAGATACTTATGCTGGCCAGAGCTTTGTATAAGGATGGTGCAGTGCTGGTATTGGATGAGCCAACGGCGGCATTAGACCCCATCGCAGAAAACGATATCTATCATAAATACAGTGAGATGACTAAGGGGAAGACATCTCTATTCATATCCCATCGTCTGGCATCTACGCGCTTTTGTGACCGGATTTTATTCCTGGAAAATGGGGAAATCGCGGAAGAGGGGACTCATGAGTCTCTACTGGCTTGGGGCGGTGGATATGCAAAGCTGTTTGAGGTACAGAGCAGATATTATAAGGAAGGGGGAGAGAACAATGGAGAAGACTGATAAGTTAACTGTCATGGAGAGCTGGAAGAGTAATTTACGTGCATGGAAAATCTGGTGGCAGATGTGTCCGGGGGTTTTTATTTCCAAGTTTGTTTATTCTGTATTTAATGCAGCGAGTCCTTATGTGACAATTTACTTTTCTGCCAGATTGTTAGAAGAATTGGCCGGAAGGCGAGATTCAGAGCAGTTAATGCGATGGATTATCCTCATTCTGGCAGTAGAAGCAATGCGGAAATTAATGGGTGGGATACTGAGCCACTTAACTGCTTACGAGCAACTCAGTGCAAAAAAGATGGATGACCGGATTTATATGAAAAAGATGTTGCAGCTGGACTATGCAGATATAGACAGGCAATATGTGTATGACCTGTATTCTCAGATTATTCAAACGGAAAATTGGGCAGGCTGGGGAATGCGCAGATCATTGGATATTTTTGAAAAAATGGTCTGTGGAGTAATCCGGATGCTGTGCGGTATTGGTCTTTCGGTAAGCTTGTTTATCCAGAGAGTTCCGGAGAGTAGCACACTGGCAGGTTTAAATCACCCTATTTTTATTGTGGTCATCATTGTCCTGATGCTTATTATTGCCTTGGCAGCACCAGCTTGTCGTAACCGGGGGAATGATTATTGGAATTCTTATGCGGAAGAAGCTAGGTTTGGAAATCGGTATTTCAGCTTCTTTGGCTTTATGAGCGGGGATAGAAAAAGGGCGCTGGATATCCGCATGTACCGTCAGCAGGAAAAGGTGTGCAGTGTCTATATGGAACGGGTAAATTCCTTTGGAGTAAAATCCATAATGGCAAAATGGGCGAGAGGTATCATGGGTTTTTGGTATGTGGCATCCGTAGGTGTCTCCGTGATTCTAACCGGTATTGTGTATCTGTTTGTCTGCCTGAAAGCCTGGGGCGGAGCCTTTGGAGTAGGCTCAGTGACCCAGTATGTGGGGGCGATTACCAATCTATTTCAGGGGATTGCGCAGTTTATCGAGACTTTGGGCGAGATGCGTGCCAATGCAGGCTTTCTGAAACCCTGCTACGAATTCTTTGACATTCCTAACAATATGTATCAAGGCAGCTTGACTACGGAAAAACGTTCTGACAGACAGTATGAAGTGGAGTTTAAAGACGTATCCTTCAAGTATCCGGGAACGGACGCGTGGGCACTTCGACATGTGAATATGAAGTTCAAAGTGGGTAACCGCCTGGCCGTGGTAGGCATGAATGGCAGCGGTAAGACGACTTTTATTAAGCTGCTGTGTCGACTGTATGACCCTACGGAAGGGGAAATCCTTTTAAATGGCATTGATATCCGCAAGTACAAATATGATGATTATATTGACATCTTTTCCGTGGTATTCCAGGATTTTCAGTTGATGGCGCTACCCTTAGGAGAAAATGTTGCCGGCGGCGCAGAGTACGATGAGGAACAGGTGAAACGATGTCTTGAGGACGCAGGCTTTGATAAACGTCTGGAAGCCATGACAGCAGGCTTAGATACATATCTGTATAAGGATATTGATAAGGAGGGTGTGGAGG
Organism: Lachnospiraceae bacterium; assembly: GCA_017467845.1. Taxonomy (GTDB): domain Bacteria; phylum Bacillota; class Clostridia; order Lachnospirales; family Lachnospiraceae; genus Acetatifactor. The sequence goes on from JAFUKH010000025.1 coordinate 69,252, forward strand.
TGTCCGGCGGAGAAGCCCAGAAGATTGCCATTGCAAGAGCGCTTTATAAGGATGCACCATTTATCATTCTGGATGAGCCGACGGCAGCGCTTGACCCCATTGCGGAGGCGGAGATTTACAATAAGTTTAACAATATCGCCGGGGACAAAACGGCCATTTACATCAGTCACCGCTTATCCTCCTGCAAGTTCTGCGATGAAATCGCAGTATTTCATGAAGGAAGCGTGATTCAGCAGGGAACTCACGAGGAGCTGGTAGCGGAGGAAAACGGGAAGTATTATGAACTCTGGAATGCCCAAGCACAGTATTATGTGGAGAAGGACGCGTAAAAGTAGTGAAGTAGGAAGAAGCATGGAGAGATTGCTTTTATTGGTAAAGTGTGTTATATTAGCCTCGGTTAGCTAAAACTAACCGAGGCTAATCGTTTAAATTCCTTTCGTTGTCGATGTGCCGAAGTGGATGGTACTGATGAATCCGATTGTTACTACCATAATCGGTTGGATTTTGCGGGCAGTCAATAAGAACATATTCTATGATATGCCTGCAATAATTATGAGCAATGTTGGCGTTGTTCTGATGTGTGTGGTTAGTGTAGTGAGCATCTTGGGATAGGAGTGCATAGAGGGAAAATGGCAGTTCAAGTAAAGAATTTACCAATAGAACAAATAGACATAATATGCAGAGCAATCGGAGACTCTTTCTATGATCATGATTATGGTGAGAGGGAGAAGGGAATTTGTAAATTAATAGATGATAGAGAAATGATGTTTCAGTACATGAAAGCTATCTTTGTTGCAGGAGTAAAAAGTGGCACGATTTATTCAACCAGCGAACAGGGGGAGGGTTATATCATGCTGTCCGGCTCCAAGTGGGAGAAAATGAAGATTGGCCCTGCCATTGTATTGTTAAAGGACATGATAAAGGCTTTAGGGGGATTTCCAAGTGCACTACAGTTTTTGAAGGATATTAAAGTAGGCGGGATTCCTTTGGATGATAAGTTCAAAAAGGAAAAGAAAGATTACCTTAAAGTTGAGATGCTTGTGGTATTAAAAGAATATCAGGGACAGGGCTATATGCGGCAACTGATAGAATTTGCCTATGAGAAGGCCGATGAATATGGTGTCCCTTGTATTTTGGATACTGATGCAAAGAATAAGCTGGATAAATACTGTCACTTGGGAATGAAACATGTAGCGACCCGTAAGCTGGCAGGGGATTGTTATTTGTATGACTTGATGAGAGAGGTACAGGATGTGAACTGATTACGAATAGTAGCATTGATTTTAAATTGTTTATAGAAGAAGGAGTAGGTAATCCATGTGGGTATTAATAATTGCGGCAATAATTATATGTCTGCTATTCACAGTTATAATCATTTCAGGAGCGAAGAAAAATCCAATCTCCGGCTTACATAATCTTCCATTAGATATTCAAGAGAGGGCACATTCTTTGACGGAGTATGAGGGAAAGCTTGAAAGAATATTGTCTACAAAGGAGAGGATTGTAAAGAAGCTTCCGGCTGTTACAGTTTTGTTACTTCTGTTTGCGGGAATTGTGTATTTAGCCGGTGCCAGAACTTTTTTGCAAGGTTTTGGCTATACATTTGGATTGTGGACTGTAACAAAGATATATGTAGCATTAATACTTAACTGTGGATGGTATGCACATACTCCTTCTGCATGGATTCCCGGAACGGAGGATATGAAAAGGTCCTATCAGAATTACAAATTTTACTTAAGTAGTATTCCGCGGAGCTTGTTGGCAGGTGCTATTGTGGGTGTGATTAATGGTGTTCTGATTATATTTATAACTATGTTATAGGAAAAAGTGGGGATAAATAATGAAGCTGGTAGAAAATGTTTCAAAGCAAGAACTTGCACGAATCAAAGAAATAATCGGGGAAGCCTTTATAACCAATGAGTTATTTCATGAGTTTGGTATGGTGGAAGAGCGTAGAGAGTTGGTACTGAAATACATGGGTATCTATGTAGACTATGTTTATGAGACAGGTGCTCTCTATCAAAATGTAGATGGTACTGCTTTTATAGGCTTGGAATATAGTGATAAGCACGCTGTACTGCCGAAACTAAAGATGTTGTGTCGCTTGATATTTGCTATTCCGTTCCGGGTTATGAAAAAGTATTTGGGACATATCAAACAAATCAAGGATGGAAACAGCAGATATACAAGTCAACCTCATTTAGCGACATTGATGGTATGTGTATCCAAGGATAATCAAGGTAAGGGATATGCACGAGGATTGGTTGACTTTGCAAAACGAATGGCACTTGAGAAGCATGTTCCCCTATTATTTGATACAGATATGAAGAACTACGCAGAGATGTATCAACATATGGGTTGTGAATTATACAATACCCAAACAGCTTCAAATGGTGTAACAAGATACAATCTTGTGTGGAAGGATATATGAATGGAGAGATAGTGAAAGAGAGAAGCTCTTAATTCTGCCGATTGTGTATTGTAAGAGGGGCAACAGATGTATTCCGTGGTTTCCGAAGAAATAAAATGAAAGAGGTGCAGTGTTCCGGAAAACGGGATGCTGCATTTTTTTGTGCAAGAAACTGTAATTGAGAAAAATATCTAAAAGGACTAAAAAAGTCCAAATGGACTACATAAAAATAAGATTATGTGCTATATTGTGACGTGACGTTAGTTGAGACTAACTATAATATAGCATTGAAAGGAAGAAAACTATGAACAAACAAACTAATTCGAATCGTTTAAATGGACGTGATCTCATTAACATCGGTATTTATTCCGCAATCTATCTGGTGCTTGCCATAGCACTCGCTATGACAGGATTAATTCCCATTTTCTTAATTTTGTTATCATCTATGTATGGCATTATCTGTGGGATACCATTCATGTTGTTTTTGACAAAGGTAAAGAAGCCGGGAATGATTTTTATTATGAGTGTGATTATGGGTGTTGTCATGTTTGCAACAGGAATGACATGGATGCCTATACCGTTCTCTGTAGTCACAGGAATTATTGCAGAGATTGTCTATAGAAGTGGTAATTATTCAAGCATGAAGGCCGCAGTACTTACTTGTGGTATTTTCCCTATGTGGGCTTGTGGCAACTATTTACCTCTGTTCGTACAGAGAGAGCAGTATTTTGCAGAACGTGCAAGCTATGGTCAGGAGTATGCGGATGCTGTCATGCGTATGACTCCCAACTGGATGTTCTTCGTTTTGCTAATCATGACTTTTGTATGCGGAATTATGGGAGGTCTGATTGGTAAGAAGCTTTTAAAGAAGCATTTTGTGAAAGCAGGTATTGCATAATGAGTGGAAACGCTTCTAAAAAGAGCTTTCTGGATCCAAGGACTAAATTGCTTCTTGTATTAGTGGAAGCAGTGCTTGTACTTGCCACGGCAGGGGGAGAGCGACTGTTCTGGTTCCGAATATTGTTTACTGTATTGCCTTTTTTGTTGCTTTTTACAGCCGGAAGATACAAAAGCTGCATTACCGGAGGCATTGTGCTTGGAATTACACTGTTTTTGCAGTATGCCGTCTTTCCGAAAGCGCAGGGAGGATTGGCGATGATATTGTTGATTGTTACTTCGGTCATTACCAGATTCCTTCCGGCGTATCTGATAGGAGCCTATGTGATTCAGACGACTAAGGTCAGTGAATTTAAGGCAGCAATGGAGAAGATGCATATGCCGGATGAATTGACTATTCCTATGTGTGTTATGTTCCGGTTCTTTCCTACTGTTAGAGAAGAGAGTACATCTATCCAGGCAGCCATGAAAATGAGAGGAATCGGAATGGGCGGAAGAAAGGCATCAGAGATGCCGGAGTATCGTTTGGTTCCTATGATTTCCTGTTCTGCGAAAATCGGAGAGGAGCTTTCTGCAGCTGCACTTACCAGAGGGCTTGGAAAGTCAAGAAAGCGTACCAATATATGTCGGATTGGTTTTGGGATTTTTGATTACCTGATTTTTGCTCTTGTTCTGGCAACCTGTGTTTATTGGATAACGGGGGTAATCGGATGATACAGTTTGAAAAGGTTAATTTTACATATACAGCTAATCCGGAGGAAATGAGCCTTAGGAATATTTCCTTGGCAATAAAGGATGGAGAGTGTGTTCTGCTGACAGGTCCGTCCGGGTGTGGCAAATCAACATTACTGAGGCTCTTGAACGGATTAATACCGGAATTCTATGATGGGGACATGACAGGAAAAATATTTATAGATGGAACAGATATTTCGGAAAAGGGTATCTATGATTTTGTGGGAAAAATCGGTACAGTGTTTCAAAATCCAAGGTCGCAATTTTTTAATGTGGATACTACAAGTGAGCTGGCTTTTGGATGTGAAAACATGGCAATTCCGGAAGCAGAGATTTTGTCCCGTATGGAAGGAACGGTATCTGCATTTCGGATTGAAAAGCTTATGGACAGAAATATCTTTGAACTGTCCGGTGGAGAAAAACAAAAAATAGCCTGTGCTTCCATTCATGTGTTAGGACCGGATATTATCCTGCTGGATGAGCCATCTGCAAATCTGGATTATGAAGCAGCAGAGAATTTGCGACAGATTATTCAGTGCTGGAAAGAGGAGGGGAAAACCATTCTCATAGCAGAGCATCGAATTAATTATGTCTGGGATTTGGCAGATCGAGTAGTTATTTTTGAGGCTGGCAGAGTGGTGCATGATTTTGAAAAAAAGGAAATCAGTTCCTTCACCGATGAACAGTGCAGGGGGTATAAGCTGCGTTCTTTGAAGCGCATTTCACCGCAGGAAATTGCTTTTGAAAAAAGAAACCGGGCGGAGAATCGGAAGAAAAACATAAACGCTGAAGGTAGAGAAGGGAATGATTTCAGGAAAGAGGATATCCGGTTAGAAGGCTTCACTTATGCCTACAAAAGTGGGGAAAATGTTCTGAACATCCGGAAGATGCAAATCAAAAGAGCAAAAGCCACAGCCATTGTTGGAGCCAATGGCGCAGGAAAGACTACTTTTCTGGAGTGTCTGTGCGGTATCCGAAAAAATAAAGGGAAGATGTGGCTTGACGGAAAAGAATATGACAGCAAAGCAAGATTAAAAGTAATTTTTATGGTCATGCAAGATCCGAATCATCAACTTTTTACGGAATCCGTGCTGGATGAAGTGTTGATCAGCATGCCGGAGGAAAACGAGGAAAGAGCAAAGCAGATTCTGTCACAGGTAGATTTGTCTGATTTTGCAGACAGACATCCTATGTCTCTATCCGGTGGACAAAAACAGCGCGTTGCCCTTGCATGTGCCATTGCATCAGAATGTCCGATTTTACTTTTGGATGAGCCTACCAGTGGATTGGATTTGACACACATGCTCGAGGTGGCAGAAATTTTGAATCAGTTAAAGAAACAGGGGAGAACTATTATTACGGTAACCCATGACAGCGAGTTTATTGAGAAGTGTTGTGATGAGGTGATAGTGTATGGAAAATAGCAAAAAATATGTCTGGGAAGCATTCCGGCAGATAGGTGATATTGGAGACTATCGGCTGATAGCTGATACCGGAGATTGTGTGGTAATAAGAGTAGAAAATGAAACAGGAGAAGGGGATATGATCGTACATCAGGTATTTGAGGGAGTGTATCTGATGTACAATGACTTCCACATGTCCTATTATGAATCTACCTACCAATCAGTCGAGACGGTTCTGGCAGTGGATTTTTGCCGGGAAGGGAGTCTTATGATGGAAGGAGAAAATGGGGCGTGTCAGGTAAAGAAATCAGGAGATGTGTGCCTGGATACCCGTGTCCATCATAAGGGAATTGTACACTTTCCGACGAATCATTTTCATGGAATCACCATTGGATTTGAAAATAAATTGGCAGAGAAAACATTGATGGAGCAGGCAGCAGGAATACCGGTGGACATCACTGCTATACGGGAAAAATTTTGTAAAAGTGATGGTTGCTTCTTTATCAGGGAAAATGAAACCTTAAGACGATTGTTCACGGATCTGTATCATGTGCCGGAAAGGGCAAAGCAGAGCTATTACAGAACGAAAGTATTGGAGCTTTTGGTCTGTATATCCGCTATGGAAATAGAGGATATGGAGAGTGAGAAAACATATTTTTATAAAGACAAGATTGAAAAAACAAGTGCTGCAAAACGATTAATGGAAGAGGATCTCAGAAAGGATTACACAATCGAAGAACTGGCGGAGCGTTTTGACATCTCTCAAACCGCACTGAAATCATGCTTCAAGAATATGTATGGAAAGCCAATCCACACATGGTTTACCGAATATCGTATGCAGAGGGCGGCGGAAATGCTGATAGGAAAAGAAGATATGAGTATTGGGGATATTGCTTTTTCAGTGGGGTATGAAAGTGCCGGAAAGTTTGCCGGAGTATTTAAACGAGTGATGGGCATGACTCCGAAAGAGTATCGGAACCAACCACACTAATTATAGGAAGGAGCGAACCGCTTTGGAAGAGCAGACAAAACAAAAAGGTTTGATGAGTTACATCCTCAAATTTGCAGGGGATGACAAGAAGGATTACATAAAAAGTGTTATTTTAGCGTTGATGGGTGTTGTTTTTTCACTGATTCCCTATCTGCTGATGGGAGATATAGTGAGAAAATTGATGGAAGGAGAGAAGGATTTTGGTTTATTTTTAAAAGAAGGATTGTTGATGGCGGTATGCTGGATTTTGAGAGTAGTATTTCATACAGCATCCACAAACTTATCCCATAAAACAACATTCCGTTTGTTGGGAAATGTGAGGACTGCGCTTTGCGACAAGCTCTCTCGACTTCCCCTTGGAACAGTGCTGGATATTCCGTCCGGAGCTATGAAAAACATCATTGTTGAGAGAGTAGATTCCATGGAACCGACTCTTGCCCATGTGGTACCGGAGTTCACATCCAATATTGCGGCACCGATTTTGATGTTTATTTATCTGCTTACCATAGACTGGAGAATGGCACTGTTATCTCTTGCCACGCTGCCAATCGCTATGGTGTGCATGATGAGTATGTTCAAGGATTATGAGACACCGTTTAGGCGGACTCAGGATACCACAAAGGTACTCAATGATACAGCAGTGGAATATATTAACGGAATTGAAGTGATTAAGGCATTTGGTAAGGCGGAAAGCTCCTATCAGAAGTTTGTAGACGCAGCAAAGGACAATGCAAACAGCTTTATTGACTGGATGCGTTCCTGCATCGTACCTTTTGCAGCGGCAATGGTAATTGCGCCGGCGACGCTGCTTGCAGTTCTGCCTATGGGTGCCATATTTACCATGAATGGTAGCCTGGCACTGACGGATTTTGTGATGATTATCATTTTGTCCTGTGGACTGATTACACCTTTAGTCACTGTTATGGGATATAATGATGATGTTGGAAAAGCGAAATCTATCTTTGGAGAAGTTGATGATGTGCTGGAGTTACCGGAATTAAATCGTCCTGAGAAGAGTAAGGCACTTCCGAAAGACCACAGCATAGAACTTTCTGACGTGCGATTTGGTTATAAGGAAAAGGAAGTGTTGCATGGACTGAATTTATCTATTCCGGATGGAAGTGTGACTGCTTTGGTAGGACCATCCGGCAGTGGAAAATCTACGGTTGCAAGACTGATTGCATCATTATGGGATATCAATGCAGGAAGCATCAAAATCGGCGGTGTGGATATTCGGGATATGTCATTGGCAGATTATAATACGCAGGTTGCGTATGTGTCCCAGGATAATTTCCTGTTTGATACTACAATTCGTGAAAACATCCGTATGGGAAGAGCTTCCGCAACAGATGCAGAAGTAGAACAGGTTGCAAGAAAAAGCGGTTGCTATGATTTTATTATGGGACTGGAAAAAGGATTTGATACGGTTGTCGGAGGAAGCGGTGCACATCTAAGTGGTGGTGAGCGCCAGAGAATCTCTGTTGCCAGAGCCATGATGAAAGATGCTCCTATTTTGATATTGGATGAAGCTACAGCTTATACAGATCCGGAAAATGAAGCAATCATCCAGCAGTCGGTGGCTAAGCTGGTACAGGGGAAGACATTGATTGTGATTGCACACAGACTTTCTACCATTGTGGATTCAGACCAGATTATTGTGATTCAAGACGGAAATATCAATGCGTGTGGCACACACGAGGAATTGTTGAAACAAGGCGGCTTATATGCCGGGATGTGGAATGCACATATTTCTGCAAGGGATACTGTAGAGGGAGGTGCAAGAGAATGATAGCAATTTTGAGAAGATTTTTTGCATTTTGTGCAGAGGACAACCGGAAAAAGTTTTATAAAACACTTTGGATGGGAGTATTGATGGCGGTATTAAACGGATTAAAATTCCCGGCAATCGGATTGGTATTACTGGGATTCTTTAATAGTACCATTTCTTATGGAAAGATTCTGGCAGGTTTTCTGATTCTATTATGTTCAGTAATTGCCGAAGCGGTTGTAAGAGCCTATTCCACAATGCTGCAGTGCAGAGCAGGTTATGGTGAATGCGCGAACAAAAGAATTGAAATTGCGGAACATCTAAGATTCTTACCCATGGGATATTTTAACGACAATAGCCTTGGTAAGATTACGTCTGTTACCACGAACACCATGGAAAACCTAGGCGATGTGGCAACCAGAGTGGTTATGCTGACAACGCAGGGAATATTGAACACTGCTATTACAGTTTTGCTCATTCTTCTCTTTGACTGGAGAATTGGCATGGTATGTCTGGTAGGAATCGGTGTTTTTGCAATTGTAAATCATAATATGCAGAAAATGACAGAGGTAATCTCCCCGCAGAAAGTTGAGAATGATACGAATCTTGTATCAGCGATATTGGAATATATTCAGGGTATTTCGGAGATAAAAGCTTATAATATGACAGGATCTTCACGTAAGAAGCTGAATGATACCATTGCTACATCTTCTCAGACCAATATTGATATGGAGATGGTGGCAAACCGCTATATTCCGGTTCAGAGTATTGTCTTAAAGCTGACAGGGGTAGCAGTTATGCTTGCATCTGTTAAGTTTTATCTTGATGGAAGCATGGGGCTTTTGACAGCCATTATTATGATGATTATGTCATTCCTTGTTTTTGCAGGATTAGAGTCTATGGGTTCCTATTCTGCGCTCCTTAGAACTGTTGATATTTGCGTTGGTAAGGGACAGGAGATTTTAGGTATTCAGCCTATGGATATTGCGGGAGCAGAGTATCATCCCAAGACACAGAACATTTCTGTAAGCGGAATTGATTTTGCCTATGAAGAGAAGAAGATTATTGATAATGTAACGCTTAACATCCCGGAGAAGACTTCTGCGGCATTTGTAGGTCCTTCAGGTGGAGGCAAGACAACATTGTGCCATTTAATTGCCCGTTTCTGGGACGTACAGAAGGGAACGGTTTTTTTGGACGGCAGGAATGTGAAGGAATACTCTATGAACTCGTTGATGGAGAATTACAGCTTTGTGTTTCAGAATGTATATCTGTTCCATGATACAGTAGCGAACAATATTCGTTTCGGGCAGCCGGATGCTCCTATGGAAGCAGTAATTGATGCTGCGAAAAAAGCCTGCTGTCATGACTTTATTATGAAGCTCCCCAATGGATATGACACCGTGATTGGAGAAAACGGTGCATCCTTATCCGGAGGAGAGAAGCAGAGAATTTCCATTGCAAGAGCGATAATGAAGGATGCACCTATTATTATTCTGGATGAGGCAACTGCGAATGTAGATCCGGAGAATGAAAAGGAATTAATGGAAGCCATTGAGGCACTTACGAAAGAGAAGACAATATTGATGATTGCTCACCGTTTGAAAACAGTGCGTAATGCGGATCAGATTTTTGTGGTGGAAAAAGGTAGGATTGTTCAGAATGGTACGCATGATGAACTGGTAAAACAGAATGGAATCTACCAGAGATTTGTAGACTCCAGAAAACAGGCTATTGGCTGGAAACTGGAGGCCTAAACTATGAATTTATGTTGTTGAGAATAAGTCCCATCAAGGAGCATTGATTTACGGCAACAGTTATGATATTCTGTTTAAAGTTAGTTAAAACTAACCAAAGGAGGATTATCATGGATAAAATTTATGTAGTTTATTGGTCACAGACAGGAAATACGCAGGCGATGGCAGAGGCAATCGGAAAAGGAATCACAGACGCAGGAAAAGAAGCCGCAGTAGTTTTTGTTACCGAAGCTTCTTTAGATGAATTAAAGGGTGCCAAAGCTTTTGCACTTGGATGTCCTGCAATGGGAGCTGAGGTTTTGGAAGAGGTAGATTTTGAACCGTTTGTATGTGATGTAGAAGGCTTTGTGGCAGGAAAAACCATCGCTCTTTTCGGATCTTACGGTTGGGGAGATGGACAGTGGATGCGTGACTGGGCAGAAAGAATGGAGGCAAGTGGTGCAACTGTATTAAATGGAGAAGGCTTAATGTGTCATGAGGTACCGGATGCAGCGGCACTTGCAGAGTGTGAAGCACTCGGCAAACGGTTGGCAGCATTGTAAAATGACTGGTTAGGAATAGGAAAATGCTATGGATTGTTGCCTACTTGAGTCTAGGTTGATAGAGCATTGCGCACCAACACTTGCAGGGATGAAAGCTGCCGGTTTGTTTAATTATTTTTATCAGGAAAAGCAGGTCATATTAAATGAATTAGATATGGTAAATGAAATGCTGAATCAGCGTGGTGTTTATGTGGAAGCACTGTTGTGGAGATCGGACTCGGTACTGATATATACATACAGGCTGAAGCATCTACAGGATGAGTTATACTACCCTGGAGTGATGGAACTGCTGGGGCAATATGGGTATACTTGCTGTGAGGCAAAAAGCTGTATCCATCATTTAAAAGAGAGACTATACAATTATGAGTGCTTTCCGCATGAAATAGGTGTGTTCCTCGGATATCCTTTAGAGGATGTCAAGGGATTCATTGAAAACAAGGGGAAGAATTGTAAAAGCTGCGGATTGTGGAAGGTATATTGCAACGAAGGGGAAAAGCAAAAGCTATTTGAGAAATTTAAGAGGTGTACAAAGGTGTATATGCAGGTATTTGATGAAGGACGGCGGCTTACACAAATGACTGTACTTACTTAAAAATATACGGCATTTGATGTTCTTGATGCGGAACATCAGATGTCGTATTTATTTGGCAATATTGACATGGAAAGGAAGAAAATGTATACTTAAATAAGTCAGTTACAACTAACCATGGATAGAACTTGCTGACAAAGGAAGTGAATATATGGAACAGAAGAGTCCAAAAGATTCAACATATTATGAGAGAACTAAAATAAGAAAAGAGCTGGTGATTCAGAGATTGCGGGAGCGTGGTTGTCGGATTACAAAGCAAAGACAGGTGCTGTTGGATATCATTTTGGAACAGGACTGCGTAAGCTGTAAAGAAATGTATTATAAAGCAAATGCAATCGAGCCATCCATCGGAATGGCAACGGTTTATAGAATGGTAAGCTTATTGGAGGATATAGGAGCATTTGACCGAAAAAACATGTACAAAATATCCTGTTGCATGGACTGCGATAAAGAAAATGCCTGTACGATTCAATTCGAGGACAATACGTTTTGCCAGTTAACGGCACGAAATTGGTACAAGGTCATTTCAGAGGGATTGAAGGGGTGTGGATATGGAGATGGAAAGAAGGTTAAGTGTGTAGTAGTAGAGCCTTGTACAAATGACTGCGATTAATGAGAAATTTTCTCAATAAACAGGAATACTATAGAAACTGCCATGGATTAGACTTATAATAAACGAAAAGGAAGGAGATGCTGTGTATGTTAGGTATATTTAAGAATGTTGATATGAAGAAAACAGGGGCTTTTGCTGCAGGAGTTTTGTTTGGTACCGCCGGAATAAAGGTATTATCCAGTAAGGATGCCAAGAAGGTATATACGCATTGTGCAGCGGCGGCACTTCGGGCAAAGGAGTGTGTTATGAAGACTGTTACCAGCATTCAGGAGAATGCAGAGGATATTTATGCGGAAGCACAGCAGATTAATGAAGAGAGAGCTGCGGCAGAAGCAGAATTTGAAGAGGAAAGTGATGGAGCGGACGAATAGAAGCCGACTATAAGGATTACATATTACAACACCTGTGGGAGATACTACAGGTGTTTTTCTCTAATGTGGAAAGGATAGTGTTTTAGATGAAATTCAGGATTATGCATGAAATAAAAGGACGTATGAGGGTACATATAATGCAAAATCAAATGTCCTTTAAGGAAGCGGATATTCTTCAATATCATCTGTCCAATCAAAGGTTTATCACAATGGTAAAGGTATATGAGAGAAATCAGGATGTGGTTATCTGTTATACCGGAGAACGAGAACAGATTATTCAGCTTCTTAGGAAATTTTCGTATGAAAAAGTATCTGTACCGGAACATGTGTGGCAGAATTCCGGGAGAGAGGTAAATAGAGAATACTGGGATAGGCTGGTACAAAAGGTGATTTGCCGTATGCTCAGAAAATGTTTCTTACCTATGTCGGTGCGAGAGCTTATTATATTGGGGAAGTCGGTCAAGTATGTATGGGAAGGTATTCGCTCATTGAGTAAAGGCAGAATAGAGGTTCCTGTTTTAGATGCAACAGCAATTGCGGTTTCCGTACTTCGCGGAGACTTTGCCACCGCAGGGTCTGTTATGTTTTTGCTTGGGATAGGTGAAATCCTGGAGGAGTGGACTCATAAAAAATCGGTGGATGATTTGGCAAGGAGTATGTCCTTGAATATCAGTAAAGTCTGGCTTCTTGCAGACGGGAAAGAGATTCTGGTAGATACGGAGCAGATTCAACCGGGAGATGTTGTGGTAATTCACATGGGAAACGTAGTGCCCTTTGACGGTATTGTTGTGGAGGGCTCCGGAGCTGTAAATCAGGCATCTATTACGGGAGAGGCTCTGGCCGTTGCAAAAGAAGAAGGTGGCTATGTCTATGCGGGAACAGTACTCGAAGAAGGAGAACTGCGTATTCAGGTAAAGGAAACTGCAGGCTCCAATAAATATGAGAAGATAGTTGCTATGATTGAGGAATCAGAAAAACTAAAATCTTCCATGGAAGGAAAAGCAGCACATTTGGCAGACAAATTGGTGCCCTATACTATGTTGGGAACTGCATTAGTATATTTGTTAACCCGTAATGTAACAAGAGCATTATCGGTTTTAATGGTGGATTTTTCGTGTGCATTAAAGCTTGCAATGCCAATCTCTGTTTTGTCAGCAATTCGGGAATCCAGTACGTACAAGATAACAGTGAAGGGTGGAAAATTTCTGGAATTAGTACAGGAAGCAGACACCATCGTTTTTGATAAGACCGGGACGCTGACCAATGCATCGCCAACAGTCGCACAGGTGATTCCGTTTATTGAGGAAGAACCGAAAGAACTTTTGCGTATTGCGGCATGTCTGGAGGAACATTTCCCACATTCGATGGCAAGAGCTGTGGTTAATGCAGCGCAGGCTCAGGGGCTCACTCACGAAGAAAAACATTCCAAGGTGGAATATATAGTTGCACATGGAATTTCCTCTATGGTAGATGGCAAAAAGGTAGTGATTGGCAGTTATCACTTTGTCTTTGAGGATGAGAAATGTTGCATACCGGAAGGAACGCAGTCAAGATTCGATAATCTCCCGGAGAATTATTCACACTTATATCTTGCTATAGAAGGGAAATTGGCAGCAGTCATCTGTATTGAAGATCCTTTACGGGAAGAGGCGGCGGGAGCAATAAAAGCCTTGAAAGAGGCAGGATTCTCCAAGATAGTTATGATGACAGGGGATAGTGAGAAAATTGCACGTTCTGTTGCATCCAGAGTAGGTGTGGATGAATATTTTGCGGAAGTATTACCGGAAGAGAAAGCACGATTTGTAGAAAGTGAACGAGCAGCCGGAAGAAAGGTTATCATGGTGGGAGATGGTATTAACGATTCCCCGGCACTTTCGGCAGCAGATGTTGGTATTGCTATCAATGATGGTGCGCAGATTGCCAGGGAAATTGCAGATATCACCATTGATGCAGGAAGTTTGAATGAATTGGTTACCTTGAAGCACATCAGCAATGGATTGGCAAAAAGAGTTAAAGGTAATTATTTAAGTATTGTAGGAATAAATTCCGCATTGATATTGCTAGGCATTGGCGGAATTGTGCAACCGACTACTTCTGCCCTGATCCATAACACATCTACATTGGCGATTAGTTTGAATAGTATGAAGGATTTATTGAGCTAGGTAGAAATTAGTGTGCGTTATGGCTTATAAAGCGTAAAATAAAAAGAAAGTACAGAACAAAAGTTCGATTTTGTTCTGTACTTTCTTTTTGTCTTCTGCTATAATCATGTATGATTGAAGGAATACTATTTCTGAGATTCATAAGGGAGGCGCTTTCGTGAATCGTTCTGAGAAACCATTACGGGTTCCGGTAAGACTTTTACCATGGCAAACGTCATCGCGGCGCTGAATAAGCCTACGCTGATTATTGCCCATAATAAGACACTGGCGGGACAGCTCTACGGAGAATTCAAAGAGTTCTTCCCTGAGAATGCAGTGGAGTATTTTGTGTCCTACTACGGGAGAAGTAGTTTTTTTCTGCGGTTTCGTAGTATTTTGTTTCAAATAGTTCAATAATTGGTACAGGATAACACGGAAATTATCGAACGGATGTATTGAAAAAGTGGTTGAAATTCGTACCGAAAAAGTTTTGGAAAAGTACTCAGCTAGAGAAGTATATATAAGAATATTGATGCTGAGTATATGACGTAATATTTTTAGAGAGATTATTATGCATTATTTTATTTTTTGGACAGCTCAAATAGGGATTATGCTATTGCCAATTGTGTTTGTAGTGTTTTTGGTTAACAGTTATAAAATACTAGAAAATGCATTTAAGGAAAGACGAACAATTAGAGAAACCCGGATTTACTTTAAGTCTGTTTTTGATTTTTTCCCAAGTAATGTTGAAAAAGTTTTAACTTCCAACAAAAAAAATTGTAAAGACGATATTGCAACATTTATGAAGAACTATTATAAGGTTTTCAGAAGAATAATTGTGTATTATGGATTTTGGATAACTTATATTGTAATGATTGTAATGCGCATTCACCATTTGTGTTCAGGATTCTATATTAAAATGGGATTGAGTGATAATGGCTCTGTAATAGCATTTATTATAGCTTCGATTCTCGAGGTGTATTGGTTTTTATTGTCTCCAATTTTTGAATTCTATGGGAAATCACAATTAGTTGCTTTAGGATATTGGGTCTACAAAAGTATTGAGAAAATTTCCTTGATTGGTAGCAAATTTATAGCAAGATTTTTTGGGGTTGTTATATCCTATATCATCTTGTATTGGTTTATTGGAGTATTTGAAAAAAGAATATACGTACATATTAGTCAATATGGTGTGTGTTCATATATTGCTTTTTTGATGATATATCAGTATGGATTCTTGAATGTAATAGCAAGTATAGTTAGTAAAATTCCTTTTTTGAAGCGGAAGGATATATCGTTATTCGTAGGGTTAGACAGAAAGGTCATATATTCCAGTTTGAAAAATTGTACATACTTGGCAATGATTTTTATTAACTCTTTATTGGAGAATTCAGATGATATAATTGTTATTTCTATAGGGTTCTTATTTTTGTTTGATGATTATCTTGTTAAGGATAAGGAGATTGTTAAGTGCATAGAAAACAATAAAAAAGAAGGAGTTATCAAGGAACAAGATTATTGATAAAAGAGAATGAACTAGTACATAGAGCGATTATTCGCTACCGAACTGGTAGCTGAGTAAGCGCTCTTTTTGTTTGCGCAAAAGCAGGCAAGGAATTCTAATCACAAGGAGGAAAGAGATGAATTACAAAGAAAAACTGAAGGAAGAGCTTGCAGAACATTTTGCGCCAGTGGTGATTGAAGAAAACTCAATTTAGAAACTACAGGAGCAGGATTACGATGCTTTGACACTTCGGAAACAAGGGGAGAACATTGGTCTGAATATGAATGTGACGGCAATGTATGCCTCATATGAAGACGGAATGGGATTCAATGACATTGTGAGCAGAGCAGTTCAGATGGTGGAGAGTGGTTTTAAAGGTCGCCCGGACATTGATTTCTCAATGCTGAATGACTATGAGCAAATGAAGAGTTTGCTTGCCATGCAGGTTGTATCAAAGGAAGCTAATGTAGATATGTTGCAGAAGATTCCGCATCAGGAACTGGAGGACCTGGCAGTTGTTTATCGTTTTGTATTATCTCAGGATGAAACAGGAGCTGCATTAGCGATTTTATTGAGTGAAGAAGATCGCATTCTTTTTGGTCAAAAGGAGGACGAGATGGAACGAATTGCTATGCAGGAATGATTAAAAGACACAGCATAGATTATCAGTTATTAAACTCAAACCATACGGAGAGCGACAAAAGAGAACGGAGTATGCGTAGAAGGAAAGCTTTCGTGAAAAAATCTGTGTATCAGTTGATGAGGCGATGCAGAAAAATCCAGAAGATATAGAGACATTGCTTGCCGCTTTGTGGCGTTCTTATGGGTTTATATGTATAAGAGATATATAGGGATAGTGACGACATAAGGGTGTGCGTCTCAATTTTTAGGTATCAAAGGTAGGGGGGAACCATGTAACAATTGGAGTATATTCTGTTGTGAAGAAAAATACGCGCCAAATTATTAAAAAAAATGGTCAAATGTTGCTAGAAATAGAGATGATTTATTGTGAGTGGATTTGGTTGGAGCGTGAATTGGATGTGTGACGAGTATGGTAAATCAAGCTTTTTCTTTTCAGATGTACTATTTTGTGCATGTTTTGTCTCATTGAGATTATGGTAATTGTATGAAGGCTGCGATACTATGAAGATGGTACATAATTATTTATGATAGTTTGAAATATACGGGGGTAAAACTGTACCTGAGATGATTGTTACAATAAAACAGATCTCGGTCGCAGTTAGGTGGAGAGTCTGGGAAAAATTATTTATGTTGTGGCTGTGTGGAATGGGTAAGTAAAACACGAAGATAGTACAAAAAGGATGGAAAGATAAAAAGAGGTAGTATTATGGAGATATTAATTATTTTGATTGTATGTTTCTTCTCTTCGGTTGTGGGAGCTATTTGTGGAATAGGTGGAGGAGTAATTATTAAA
Organism: Lachnospiraceae bacterium; assembly: GCA_017467845.1. GTDB lineage: Bacteria > Bacillota > Clostridia > Lachnospirales > Lachnospiraceae > Acetatifactor. Next base: position 86,405 of record JAFUKH010000025.1, read on the forward strand.
CCAGTATTAGATGCTACTGGAATAATGGAAGTGGCGACAGCTTCCTTTCTTTCCGGCTGCACGGTTTTGTCTATGTCAGCTGTATCGTTTTATAAGAATATCAGAAGTGGAAAAAATTTGCATTTTGATAAAATATTTGCTTTCACTCTTACCATCGGCAGTGTACTAGGTGGCATGTCGGGAAAAATTGTATTCCAAAAGATTATCGAAGTATTGGAGGATAAAAATGCAATTGGCGCAATTCAAGCTACGGTACTGCTGATAATCACCGTAGGAACATTGATTTATAGTTTAAATAAGGGGCGAATTGCCACGAAAACAGTTGAAAGCAGAAGTGTGATTTTTGTGATTGGTTTTATGTTGGGAATAATGTCTTCTTTCTTGGGAATTGGAGGAGGTCCAATTAATTTAATTGTATTATATTATTTTTTTTCTATGGAAACGAAAACGGCTGCTTTATATTCGATTTTTATAATACTATTTTCGCAAGTATCTAGTTTAGCATCGACCATAATAAGTGGAAAAATTCCGGAGTTTTCTGGCGAGATATTAATTCTTATGGTTGGATGTGGTATTTTCGGAGGTGTTGTAGGCTCCAAAATAAATGGCAGAATAACCAGTAGAACAGTGGACAAGTTATTTCTGGGGCTGATTGTAATCATAATTTTTGTAAATATCTATAACATTATTCGATATACATAAACATGGAATTGGGTTGTATTGATTGCTATAGCAGTTAAATTTTAATGTTGCATATAAATTTATAGTAGTTTAGTAAGTAGGAGTAATGTATGCCACCAATTAGTGTCCTTATAAAACCTGCATCAGGACTTTGTAATATGTCGTGCGAATACTGTTTTTATTGTGATGAAGCACAAAAAAGACAGCAGGAATCCTATGGATTTATGACAGAAGAAACTTTGAAGAATGTGATTCGAAAAACAATGCTTCATGCAGAAGGAGCAGTAAGTTACATTTTTCAGGGCGGAGAACCGACTTTAAGGGGAATTGATTTTTATAAAAAGCTACTGGAATTTCAAAAAAAGTATAATAAGAATAGAATTAATGTTATGAATTCGCTACAGACGAATGGATATGATGTAAACGAAGAGTGGTGTGAGTTTCTGAAAAAAAATCATTTTCTTGTCGGGTTGTCTTTGGATGGGACCAAGGAATGTCATGATAGATACCGGCATAGTAAAAATGGACAGGGCAGTTATGAACGTGTATTACAAACAGCAAAACGATTCGATGAGTATGAGATACCCTATAATATATTAACTGTAGTTAATCAGAAAACGGCGCTACATGTCAAGGAAATATATGAAAACTATAGCAGGAACGGCTGGAAATACCAACAGTACATTGCATGTCTTGATCCATTAGGAGAAGAGCATGGTAATCATGACTATGCATTATCGCCAGAGGCTTACGGAGAATTTTTGATTCAATTATTTAATCTTTGGTATGACGATTGTTTAAAAAATAAACAACCATATATTCGACGATTTTATAATTATGTGGGAATTCTTGCAGGACGCTTACCGGAGTCGTGTGATCAAAGAGGAAAATGTAGTATTCAATATGTCGTGGAAGCTAATGGGGATGTTTTTCCATGCGATTTTTATATGCTGGATGAATATCGACTTGGGAATTTTAATTATGTTCGAATTCCGGAAATAGATAGAAAAAGAACAGAAATAGGTTTTATAGAGCGGTCTAATATGACAGATGCAAAGTGTAAAGAGTGTCCTTATTATTCTCTATGTAGGGGTGGATGTTATAGAACAAGAGATATGTGCAAAAACGAGGGAGAGTGTTTAGACTATTTTTGCAAAAGTTATCAGATGTTTTTTCAGGAATGCCAGGATAGATTGAGAAAATTGGCTGAAGGAAAAGTGATTATATGAAAAAAAGTGGTTCAGTAAAGCTACAAAGAAAAATTTTAATTACAAATATTTTTTTATTTGTAATTCCTTGTTTGTTGCTCTCTTTGTACATCGTGTCGTTTATCAAAACAGAGGGAAATAGGAAATTAAACCAGTCCAAAATAGTTATTTTAAATCAGATTAATAACAGATTGGAAAACTACTTACTTGATGGCATTGCGTATGCTGAAAATATTGCGAATAATTTTGAGATAAATAAACTAATGTCAACTATTGAATTTCGTGATGAATATGAAGCAATACAGGCGAAGCGAAAGATACAGGATTATATGAGCCAAAATAAGTATCATTCTGTTAGTGATGGATACAATCTCGAAATTCTTGGGGAAAATGGATGCTTTTCTTCCGAGGAGGAAGGCGGACAGACAATAGTATCATTTCCGGATTTAGATAAATTGAAAGAGGAAGACTGGTACTCACTTCTTGTGGATAAAAATTATACATACTATCTTCCAGTTTATGAAAGTACTGAGTTTAGCAAAACCGATGTACAAAGTTCCTTTCGAATCGTACGTTTAATGAAGAATTTCAACAGTGGGCGTATTATTGGAATAATGGACATTAATGTACGATATGAAACTTTGGCAGAATTATTAGCGCAAGGAATTGATAGCGAAAAGCAAAAAGTATTTTTGGTTAATAACGATGGTGTGATTTTGGGAAGTACAGATAACCTAATGCTGGGGGAAAAGCTGACTGAAGAGCAAGGTTTGTCCCAAATTACAGAATACGATCATGGATATTTTCAGGTTAATCAGAATGCTGCTGTTACGCAGTTAAACTTTGTTACAAATTCAACTACAGGATGGAAACTTGTTATGTGTGAAGGGAGCCAGAACTTTGTCTGGACCCAAAATACAAGCTCTATTTATATGATTCTTGTAGCGGCTATCTATGCACTGATTGCCATGGTGATGTCTATATATAACTCTACTTATATCAGTCGGCCGGTGAAAAAGTTGAAACAGGATATGGAGCGAGTTTATCAAGGGGACTTAAGTGTACGTTCAGAATTGTCTAATATTGAGGAATTTGAAGGACTTAGTCTTCAATTTAACTTAATGCTTGGTCGAATTGAAGAGTTGATTGAACAATTGAAAGAAAGGGATAAAGAAAAAAGAGTATTGGAATTACAAGCATTACAGGCGCAGATTAACCCTCATTTTCTATATAATACGTTAGCTTCGATTCGTTTTCTAATTGAGATGGATATGGAAGAAAAGGCAAGCGAGTCATTGTTAGCCCTTGGCAAGCTTATGCGGAAAACTTTTTCTGATTATCGGGAATTGATACCGGTCTGGGAAGAGATGGAAAATGTGGAAAATTATTTAGTCCTTATGAATAATCGTTATCAGGGAACATTCAAATGGAATATCATGCTTGAAGAAGAGGCCAAAGAATGTCTGATTCCACGTATATCAATTCAACCACTTGTGGAAAATTCGATTTCGCATGGGTTTAGTGGAAAAGAGGATATGGGTCACATTAATATAGAGGCATTTATAGAGAAAGAGGAACTTTTGATATTAATTAAAGATGATGGTGTTGGGGGAGATGCAGAAAAAATACGCAATCTGATTCAAGAGTCGTCTGAAATTCGTAGCAAGGAACAAGTCAGCGGAATCGGTGTACGAAATGTACAAGAAAGACTATGCGCCTTTTTCGGAAGAAAATATGGGATGACTGCAAAGAATGCAGAAGATGGAGGAATTTGTGTTACAGTTCATATTCCAGTACTACACGAGAATGAACTTGGCATAAAAAGAGGTTCAACAGGAGAAGGGTATGATGAGAATTGTAATCGTTGATGACGAGAGCATTACTAGGCAGTGGATTAGGAAAAAAATAGAGGAAATCAGTGCCGATTATTCAGTGGTGGGTGCATTTTCAAATGGTGTACAGGCTCTTGAATATTGCAGAAATAATGAAGTGGATGTGATTTTTACTGATATTCGTATGTCCTTAATGGATGGGATGGAATTATTGGAAAATATTCAGAAACTGGAGCGGGTTTTGTATAAGGTTATTCTGAGTGCGTATGATGAATTTCAGTATGCGAGGCAGGCAATTAAGCTTGATGTGAATGAATTTGTATTAAAACCAGAAATAACGCAGGAGGAATTGAAAAGGATATTGAAAGATGCCGAGGATTATTGGGCTTCATTGGATAATGATGAAAATTTAAAAATAACTACTTCCCGTAAAAAAGAAGATATCATTAGAAATATAATTGATAACCCACAGGAATTGACAGAAAATGAGTTGGAAGCACTATTGGGCGAAAACAAAATTTTATTGGAAAATAAAAATTTAGTTGTTATATGTATTGGTTTTGAAAATGATATGAATATAAAAAAAGCAAAAGAAATTTTTGAACTTTTTTTTGAGGAAAAGTGTTTGAAGGGATATTGTTTTCAGAATGATTCTCAGGAATTCATTATTGTATATAATCATCGACTTGATTTGATCCGACGAGATTTGGCAGAAGAGTTGTCGGAAATTATGCAAATACATTTGGGCACAAAATTATATGTAGGAGTTAGTAGTAAAAAGGATGGATTTCTTAAGTTGAATGCATTGTGTGGTCAAGCATCTCAGGCTAAGGCCAATCGGATATTCTTCAATACATCTGGATGTCAGTTATATGATGAAATGCGAGTCAGTCGGGAACATAATGTAAATGAGTTGTATTTTAACGATGTGATTAAGGAGTTAACGCAGCTTCTGGAAAATGAAAAATATAATGAAGCAGATGAAAAATCAGATGAGTTACTGAGAAATATTGGAAGTATTGATTTTTTACCACCTACATATGTGAAAGCTTTGTGTAATGAATTGCTCACTGTGTATATGCACAGACTCTGGCGACAAGCGTTGGCGGAAGATGAGAAAAAAGTAATTACAGAGATTGAATTACTTTTAGGAGAAAATCTGGGAACGTATTCGGAATTATATTTGAAAATGGAGAAAGCAAAATTTTATCTATCAGATTTATTGCAAAAAAAACGAATTATGAATAAGTATTCTGTTCAGATTCAAGAGATTATGAGTTATATTGACCAGCATTATATGCAACGCATTGTGATGGAAGATATTGCAAGAGAAGTACATCTGAGTAAGACCTATATTTCAGCGTTGTTTAAAAAAGAAACAGGAGAAAAATTTAGCGAATATCTTCAACGGATTCGCCTTGAAAGAGCTTGTAATTTGTTGCAAACGTCGAAATTTTCAATTAGTGAAATTGCTATTAAGACAGGTTTTTCAGATGTAGCCCATTTTAGCCATGTTTTTAAAGAACGGTATCAGATGTCTCCTTTAGAATATAGAAAATTATCATTACCTTCATAAAATCGTAAAATTATGCAAAATTATTGTAAGTTACTACAAATACCTATTTTTGAATTGATGGTGTGAAGAAAAAAAAGAAAAAAAAGTGAAAAGGCATGCAAAGATACACGAAATTGAAACATGGTATCTGCATGCCTTTTTTATTATTATATTCGTAAATCAAAGTATAGGAGGTTTTTCTATGAAGAAGAGAACAGCAATTTTATGTGCAGTAGCAGTTAGTGTAACCATGATGCTTGGAATCACTGGATGTGGTAACCAAGGAAACGAAGAATTAGTGTCATCTGTTGAAACTTCAGGCGAGAGCGCAGGTAGTAGTGATGGAGAAATAACTAAGTTAGTTTTTTTGAGAGCAGGTACGGAGGAAGCGAAGAAAGATTATTGGACAAAAGTTATAGAAGCTTTTGAAGCGGACAATCCGGATATTGATATTGAATATCAGGAATGTCCATACGGAAATGATTTTGAGACAAAATTGAATACCGGATTTGCTTCGGGAACAGCGCCGGATGTAATCAATTTTACGATGGCTTCTATGGGAACTCGCGTTCCTCTTGGCCAGTATGCTTCTCTGGATGAATATGTAGAAAATTGGGAAGGTAAAGATGATTATTTAGAAAATGCTCTTAAATTGGGAACTATCAATGATTCTCTTTATGGTCTTGCAGTGTTTGCAGACCCACGAGTATTGATATACAACAAGGAAATGTTTGAGGAAGCGGGACTTGATCCGGAGAATCCGCCAACAAACTGGGATGAACTTCTTGAGGCGCAGGAGAAATTAATTAAAAAAGATGGAGATGCAGTAGTACAGACCGGCATGGGAATTCCGACATCAGGTTCAAATATGCATCAGTGGTTTTCTATTTTCATGGAACAAAACGGGGTTAAAAACTTAGTGGATGAAGATGATAATACCGTTTTGATCAATACCCCAGAAGCAATAGAAGCAGCAGAGTTTATGCAGGAATTAAAAGAGATGGGTGTAATTCAGTGGGATAGTACAAATAGTGATCAGAATCCATTCAGTACAGGTCTTGCAGCAATGACATTCGGCAGTGATCAGGATTTTCAAACATGGAATAGTGGAGCATTGAACGGGAAAATTGCGATGGCATCTCCGTTGGAAAACACAACACAAGCTACATTCTGTGGCATGAGCTTTTTATTTATGAGTGGAGAAACAGAGCATAAAGAAGAAGTATGGCGTTTTATGGAATATGTATCAACTGCTGAAAAAATGTGGGAACGTTATGAAGAGCTTGGAAGTGCACCATTGAGAGAGTCTTTGAAAGATAAATTTATTGCAGAGGATCCGGAGAAAAATCAGGTAATTTACGAATCTATCAACTGTGGTAGTGGTTCACCTAAGGTTTCTTATGCTAATTCTGTTTATAACATTGTGAATGAAGCAATGGAAAAAATCATGTATGGCGTGGACAATCCGGAAAATGCTTTAAATACTGGTGCTGAAAAAATACAGGAAGAAGTGGATAGCCTTTAATATCCATGCATGAAAATATTTGAATTTGGAGCGAAGGAGGATAGTCATGAGTAAACCAGCAAAAATTAAAAGTAAAGTCAAGTATGATAATTGTGCTTATGCGATGATCATTCCTGCCTATTTTGTATTTGTTGTTTTCATACTTATTCCAATTGGTTTCGTTATTTATTATAGCGTTACGAATTTTAATTTATATTCCAGTCCGGAATTTTTGGGATTAGAAAATTATTTGAAATTACTTAGAGATGAGGATTTTCTAATTTCTATAAAAAATACACTGTTCTATACGGTGTTTACGCTGTTTCCACAGCTTGCGATAGGTTTGTTTTTTGCAATCATGCTTTTTAGGAAGTCAAAATTGATTCCATTTTTCCGTGCGGCATTTTATTTGCCAAATGTAATGTCTATGGTGTGTATGTCCATGGTTTGGTTATGGATTTATGACCCGACATACGGACTTTTCAACATGATTTTGAAGAATTTTGGATTTTCTCTCCAGCAATGGTTGCAAGACCCGAAGATGGCAATGCCGTGTGTAATTTTGATGGGAATCTGGAAGAATTGTGGCTATTCAATGGTCATTTTCCTTTCAGGATTATCATCTATACCATCTTCCCTTTATGAAGCCGCATCCTTAGACGGAGCAAACTCCATTAGAAAGTTTTTACATATTACATGGCCAATGTTGAAGCCCACAACTTTCTTTCTGTTGGTAACGGGAATTGTTAACAGTTTCTCAGTATTTGAGCAGATTAATATTATGACTAATGGTGGTCCGCTTAACAGAACAACTACAATTGTGCATCAGATATATAGAAGAGGCTTTCTTGAATTTAAAATGGGGTATGCCAGTGCTATGTCTGTAGTTCTACTGTTATTTTCAATTGTGATTACTGCACTGGTATTCAAGTTTGGAAGCGGTGGACAGGACGTAGAAGTATCTTAAGGAGGGCTGACAATGAAACACAGAAAAGTATATCACGGAATCTGGGTGGTTTTGATGACTATTGCGTCATTAGTGATGCTTACTCCGACTATCATGATGTTTGTTACTTCATTCAAAACCATGGAAGAAATAAAATCACCAGTATTTCATTTAATACCGGAGAAATTCTCTTTGGTTAATTATATTGATGCGCTTGCAAGTGGAAATTGGCTGCTGTACTTTAGAAATTCGCTGATAATCACAGTGTCTGCAGTGATTTTCTCGTTATTATTCAATTCTATTGCAGGGTATGCATTTGCAAGACTGAGATTCAGAGGATCAAAAATTCTATTTAGTCTTTTGATGATTGGATTAATGATGCCGGCACAGGTAACAATGCTTCCGACCTTCTTAATTATGGCGAAGTTTCCATTGGCAGGAGGAAATAATATTTTAGGACAAGGTGGAACAGGTCTAATCAATACTTTTGTTGGTTTGATTATTCCACTTGTGTCTGGCTCCTATGGTATTTTTCTTTGTAAACAGTTTTATGAGAATTTTCCAAGGGCACTGGATGAAGCGGCGGAAATCGACGGTGCGGGTAAATGGAGAACCTATTTTCAGATTTACCTTCCAAATTCTAAAGCGATACTGGCAACGCTTGCGTTGACGAAGGGTGTAGCGGTATGGAATGATTATCTTTGGCCACTTGTAATGACAAATTCTGATGAGCATAAAACGGTTCAGCTTGCTTTGACTATGTTTAAGACAGAAACGACGATACAGTGGAATCAAATGATGGCAGCAGCAGTATTGATTGTTTTACCTATGATAATATTGTTCTTACTTGCACAAAAATATTTTGTTCAAGGAATTGTTACATCTGGTTTAAAATAAAGGAGCTACTATGGCAAAACCGAATATTATATTTTACTTTCCTGACCAGCAGAGGGCGGATACCCTGGGGTGCTATGGACAAAAATTAGAAATCAGTCCGAATCTGGATAAGCTAGCGGGTGAAGGTGTGCTTTTCGAAGAAGCGTATACAGCCCAACCAGTGTGCGGCCCGTGTAGAGCTATTTTCCAGAGTGGTAAATGGCCAACAGATATCAATTGTTATCGAAACGCTTTGCCATTGCCTTCAAATATAAAAACACTGGCAGATTATTTTTATGAAGCTGGTTATGAGACTGCATATATAGGAAAATGGCATCTTGCGAGTGAACGAGACTCATACCATACTCCTCCTACAGTGGATTATGAATGTAATGCTATCCCATTTGAGAGGAGAGGCGGATACCGAGGATTCTGGCGAGCTTCCGATGTATTGGAAGCAACGTCAAATGGGTATGGGGGATATGTCTTTGATGAAAATATGAATAAGTGTAACTTTGAAGGCTATCGTGTTGATTGCATTACAGACTATGCATTAGAGTTTCTAAATAATTATAAAGGTGACAAACCTTTCTTTATGACGATTTCACATATTGAGCCACACCATCAGAATGACCAGGGATGTTACCAGGGACCAAAAGGTTCAAAAGAGCGTTTCCAAGATTACGAATTGCCAGGTGACCTGAAAGCATTGCAGGGAGATGCTGATGAGATGTATCCAGATTATTTAGGATGTTGTCGAAGTTTGGATGATAATCTTGGACGCTTAATTGAAAAAGTGAAAGAAATGGGACTGTATGATAACACAATCTGGGTATACGCTTCGGATCATGGTTCCCACTTTAAGACAAGGAATAAAGATGAACATATGACCGGTAGTGATGATTATAAACGATCTTGTCATTCTGCATGCCTCAAAGTGCCATTAGTTATTTCAGGACCAGGGTTCCGTGGAGGAAAAAGAATTAAAGATTTAGTAAGTAATTGCAGTCTTCCTAAAACACTCCTGGCTATTGCTGGGGTTGATGTTGAAAACGAGATGATTGGAGAAAATCTGAAAAAAGTCATTGAAGGAAACACTGTAGGAAGGAAAAACAGAATTTTTGCTCAGATTAGTGAAAGCCGTCTGGGAAGATGTATTCGTACTGAGGATTATTTGTATAGTGTGTGTGCGCCCGGCTTGAATGGATGGAGCGAGGGAAGTAGTGAGATCTATGTGGAAGATTTTCTGTATGACCTAAAGAAAGACCCGGATGAACTTAACAATTTGGTGAAAGATCCTGCTTATGCAGAGGTACGGAACGATTTGGCTATGCAGCTTATTGAAGAAATGGAGAATGCGGGAGAGAGAACACCTCAGATTTTGGCATGGGAATAAAAAAATTATATAAAGGCATTTTGATGTGTACGTGTAGTTTTAGTGTATAGTAGCATAGTTTGCAAATAAGTGTGGTTTATGGATGAATAAGGAATGGATTTGTGTTGTTTAAAGTATATTAGAAACGAAATCCAAATACACGCCAATTTATTAAAAAAACTGGTCATATCTTGCAAAACAAGACATGACCGTTTTTTATTGGACGCTTATATTCTTTCTATATTCAGAAGGAGATAACCCCTTGGCCTTTTTGAAGATGCGACTGAAATAGAGTGGATTATCGTATCCAATAATAGATGCTATTTCAGTCATGTTGTATTGATTGCCTTTGAGTAAAGCCTCTGCATTTTGTATTCGGATGGATAAGATATATTGCATTGGCGTGGAGCCGGTATATTGCTTGAAGTTACGGATAAACCAGCTGGTACTCATATTGTGTTTCCGGGCATATTCTTCGATGCAGATATCCTCATTGTAATGCTCGCTAAAATAGATTGTGGCCTTATCAATTTCCTCGGCAATCTGACTATTATCTACTCTAGAAACAGTTTTTAGATATCGATGCAGCTTAATAAATATCTGACGAAGATGAATCTCCAACATTTCTGGATAATCTTCTTTGCACATTTGCAATTCCTGTATCATAGCACGAAAATGATTTTTGTATTCAAGATCAGAACCGCAATAGAATATCCTTTTGTCATCAGTAAGTCCATAAGAGCGTAGCAGGTTTTTTACATTTCCCCCGGTAAAGTGTACCCAATAAACTTCCGGCTGATCAGTACCATAATATTCATATTTTTGAGGCTCCTTCGGGCGGTAAAGAACCATGTGACCTGCAGTAACAATTTCGGTTCGTTCTCCAAAGTGAAAATAGGCTTTACCAGAGGCAATATATAGTAACTGGAAGTCAATTCTACCTTTGGGTCTCCAAGTAGGAAGCTTGGAATGGGTGGAGAGACGATATATTCCGCAACTAGTCACAATAAGTGGCTTTGATTTGTCTTTAATATCAACTAATGAATTATTGAGATAAGCATTATTTATGTACATGTTCCGAGTCTCCTAAAGTATAAAAGAGTGTATTGGAGTATGCAGAAAATGGGCGTAGGCCACGTGCGGTGACACTGTCCTACGCCCATATTATCATTTTGTGCATGTTTTGTCTAATCTTTGGTATGTATTATTGTAGGCCTTTACTGTTATTATTATATCAGAGATAAGGGAACGGTTTACTACAACTAAGAAAAGGAGTGGCGTATGGAACAAAAGAGGTATTTGAAGTGGTATAACAAAGTGGGTTATGGTTCGGGCGATATTGCGGGAAATGTAGTATATGCATTTTTGTCCTCGTTCGTAATGATTTATTTGACCAACACAGTGGGATTGAACGCAGGAATTGTAGGTACGTTGATAGCAGTATCCAAGATATTTGATGGTGTAACAGATGTTTTCTTCGGAACCATGATTGACAAGACAAAAACCAGAATGGGCAAGGCGAGACCTTGGATGCTTTGGGGATTTGTGGGATGTGCAGTTACATTGGCAGCAGTTTTCTCAATTCCGACGGATATGGGGCAAACGGCTCAATATGTGTGGTTTTTCCTAGCATACACATTTTTGAATGCAATCTTTTACACGGCAAATAATATTGCATATTCAGCATTAACAGCTCTTGTTACCAAGAATAGCAAAGAACGTGTAGAGATGGGCTCTTACAGATTTATTTTTGCATTCAGTACCAGCTTACTGATTCAGACTATTACCATCGGTGCAGTGGACTTTTTTGGTGGTGGCGCTGCAGGCTGGAGAACGGTTGCTATTATTTACTGTGTTGTTGGTTTGATTACCAATACTATTTCGGTTCTGTCTGTTAAGGAGCTTTCAGAAGAAGAGCTTCGTGAGGGCGCGGAAGAAACTGTAGAAGCGGAAGAAAAGATCACCCTGATTCAGGCAGCAAAATTATTGTTCAGCAATAAATATTATCTGATGATTTGCGTCGTTTATATTCTTCAGCAGTTATATGGGGCAATGTTGAATATTGGAATCTATTTTATGACCTATGTGCTGTTTAACAAGAATTTGTACGGTATATTCTCATGGGCAATTAATATTCCGCTGATTATCGCATTAATATTTACTCCAACCTTCGTGGCGAAATGGAAGGGTATGTATAAGATAAATAAATATAGCTACATGCTTGCAACAGTAGGTCGTTTATTGGTTGTAGTAGCTGGTTATATGGGAAGTGTTCCGTTAATGTTATTGTTTACAGCAGTGGCTGCACTTGGACAGGGACCATGGCAGGGAGATATGAATGCAGTAATCGCATCTTGTTCGGAGTATACATATTTGACAAAGGGCAAGAGAATTGATGGAACAATGTATTCTTGTACCTCTCTGGGTGTCAAAATTGGTGGTGGTCTTGGTACTGCAATTGCAGGTTGGATGCTGGATTTAAGTGGCTTTGTGAATGGAGATACTGCGGTTCAGCCGGATAGTTGTATCAATATGATGTATATAATGTATCTTTGGCTTCCCTTTGTGATTGATTTGATTATTACTGTCATTCTTTCCTTCATGAATGTGGAAGAGGCTAATGAGAAACTGAAAAAGAAAGACTAGAATAACAGGATAGCCTCTAAGGGATTTTACTTTAGAGGCTTTCTTAGAAAGAGAGAGTAAAATGAAAGCAGATATTAAGTGGTTGGATAATCCGGAAGTATTTCGGGTGAATCAAGTGGCAGCTCATAGTGACCATGAGTACTATATAGATTATGTGGGTATGGAAGCAAAAGAGAATGGCCTTACCCAGTCTTTAAATGGAGAATGGGATTTTTGTTTCAGTATCAATGCAAAATCCAGACCGGAGGACTTTTATAGAGAAGATTTTGATTCCAGCAATTTCGATAAAATGATTGTACCGGGTCATATTGAGCTTTCTGGATATGACAAAATCAGATATATCAATACCATGTATCCGTGGGAAGGATATGAGTATCGTCGTGCGGCATATAGCTTAGACACTGCCGGAAGAGGCGAGGGAATGTTCAGTGAAGCAGAATATAACCCGGTAGGCTCTTATATAAAGAGATTTGATTTGAACCAAAACATGAAAGGAAAGAGAATAACTATTTATTTTGAAGGTGTGGAGCAGGCAATGTATGTGTGGCTAAACGGACATTTTGTTGGGTATGCAGAAGACAGCTTTACTCCTTCGGAATTTGATCTTACTCCATATTTAAAGGAGCAGGGAAATGAGCTTGCTGTTGAAGTTCATAAGATGAGTACAGCGGCGTTTCTGGAAGATCAGGATTTCTTCAGGTTCTTTGGTATCTTTAGAAATGTAACACTTAAAGCGAAGCCAGATGTCCATGTGGAGGATTTATGGATTCAGCCAGTGTTAAATGGAGACAATAACAGTGGAAGTTTCTTAGTGAAGCTAGCGTTGTCGGCAGTAAAGAAGGAGAATTTGAAAGTAGCAGTAGTATTGAAGGATGAAGAGACTAATGTGTTGCTTGAACAGAGTACTCAAGTGAGCTTGGCGGGTGATGGTAGCGAAGCACCGATAGTACTGAGTGGAGAGGTTGCAAGCATCCAGCCTTGGGATAATCACAATCCATATTTATATAGTGTGTATATAGAATTATCTGATGCAGATGGAAATCTGTTAGAAATTGTTCCGTACAAAATAGGATTTCGTAGGATTGAAATCATCGATAAGGTTATGTATTTGAACGGTAAGCGGTTAGTGCTGGTGGGAGTGAATCGCCATGAATGGAGTCCTAAGACCGGTAGATGTATCGGTATGGAAGAAATGGTTGCGGATATGAAGTGTATTCAGAGAAACAACATCAATGCAGTCAGAACCTGCCATTACCCGGACCAGATTCCCTGGTATTACATGTGTGATGAAGAAGGTATCTATGTAATGTCAGAGACCAATTTGGAAAGTCATGGCTCTTTTCAAAAGCTTGGAGCAATAGAAACTTCTTGGAATGTACCTGGCTCTGTTCCGCAGTGGAGAGAGGCTGTGGTGGATAGAGCCAGAAGCAATTTTGAAACGTTTAAGAATCACACATCCATTCTATTCTGGTCATTGGGAAATGAGTCTTATGCCGGAGATGATATAGAGGCTATGAACACTTATTTTAAGGACAAAAAGGATGGCAGATTGGTGCATTATGAGAGTGTTGCATACAATAGAGCCTATGAGGATACTATTTCTGATATGGAAAGCCGCATGTACACTACTCCGCAGGCGGTGGAAGAGTATTTGCAGAATAATCCGAAGAAGCCATATATCTTATGTGAATTTATGCATGATATGGGAAATTCTATGGGTGGACTAGGTTCATATATGAAGCTGATTGATAAGTATGAAATGTATCAGGGCGGATTTATTTGGGATTTCATTGATCAGGCAATTTATGTTAAGGATGAGGTAACCGGAAAAGATGTACTGCGTTATGGCGGAGATTTTGATGATAGACCGGCGGATTATGAATTCTCCGGAAACGGAATCGTATTTGCAGATCGCAGAGAGAAACCGGCAATGCAGGAAGTGAGGTATTATTATGGATCGTATAAATAGATTACCTTTAAAAGTAGTATACGGAGATTTTACTTTGGGTGTGCATGGAGAAGGCTTTGATTACATTTTTTCATATGCTCAGGGTGGTCTGGAGTCTCTGCGTAAGAATGGGTACGAATGGCTTTATCGTTGTCCTAAGCCTACATTTTGGAGGGCGCTTACAGATAATGACAGGGGAAGTCAGTTTCATATCAAAAGCGGAAGTTGGCTGGCAGCGGATATGTTTATTTCTTGTAAGGATGTAGAGGTTATTGTGGACGGTATTTCCCAGGGAAAACCTTGTGCACCTTATAATAATTGTTATGGTTCTGAGGTGTATGCGAAGGAGACTTCAGTATGCTTTACTTACGAAACTGTTACAAATCCGGCTACAGTGGTAAAGGTGACTTACATAGTTGATGCTAGAGGAAGTATTACAGTCAAGGTTCATTATCATGGTGCAAAGGGCTTGCCGGAGCTTCCTGTATTCGGAATGCGTTTTATAATGCCTACGCTTGCAGATAAATATGTCTATGAAGGTTTATCAGGAGAAACTTATCCTGACCGTAAAATGGGAGCTGAAAAAGGCGTTTTCGAGATAGATGATTTATTCTTGACGCCATACTTAGTGCCACAGGAATGTGGTATGAGAATGGACACAGAATGGGTAGAGGTCAACCGACATACCTGTCTGGATAATAGCAGAAAAGATACAGCGAATCAGCTATTAAGAATAGAGAAAACTGATAAAGCATTAGCTTTTTCCTGTTTGCCATATACGGCCGCTGAGATTGAGAATGCAACCCATCATGAGGAGCTTCCACCGGCACGGAGAACAGTGCTTTGCATCTATGGTGCAGTAAGAGGCGTGGGAGGAATTGACAGTTGGGGAAGTGATGTAGAAGAGCCGTATCATATTAATGCGGAATCAGATATATCTTTTGAATTCAGAATCTCTTAGGTTGATTGTTGTCTTGTATAATTGTTGCAGCGTATTACATATGAATGTTGTGTTTGTAATAATCTGCGTAAAAATACATTAGGTTGTTTAAGAATGCTTTTAATTTGTTTGTCATGATTGGACCTCCTTTATTTTCTGGTTTAAGTATATAGTATTAGTTAAGTTATTGCTTGCCAAAAATAAGTTTTGTTTGGTCATTTCTTGCATGGAGAGGATGTTTTTTGATACCTAAATATGAGAACAAAAATAAAGAAATTGCGGTAGATTGGAAAAAGTCCGTTCATGTACCGCCACATCTGCATGACTCTATGGAGATTGTGTACGTAACATCAGGAACTTTGGAGATGGGGGTCGGGCAGGAACTATATCATATGGAAAAGGGAGATTTTGCAATCATATTTCCAAATGTAATCCATCATTATCAGGTCTTTGGTGAAAAAGAAAATCGAGCAATATATGTATTTGTAAATCCGGTTGCTTTTCCTGTTTATATGAATGAACTACAAAGGTATAGTCCTGCCCATCCAATCATTGCAAAAAAATCCTTACATTCGGATGTTGTGAACTCAATGAAAGTGCTGGCGGAGATGAAAAACTATAATGAGATGCTTGTTCGAGCTTATGTACAGATGATATTAGCGCATGTATTTTCAGAGATGAAAATGGTTGAGAAGAGTTCCATCGGTGGAGATGATATTGTCTATAATGCAGTTGAGTATGTAGCAAGGAATTTCAGAGAAGAAATATCATTGGATAAGATGGCAACGGATTTGGGTGTTGGCAAATACGTTCTGTCTAGGATATTTGCAAAAACTTTTCATTGTAACTTTAACAAATATGTTAATGGGGTTAGGCTCAATTATGCAACTTCTATATTAGAAAATACAAAAGAATCTATTACTAATCTATGCTTGGAATGTGGATTTGAAAGTCAAAGAACATTTAACAGAGTATTTAAGGAACAATATAAAATGACTCCTAGAGAGTATCGAAACAGAATGAGTCAATATATAAGAACGGAGGCATATGAATGAGTTTGGATTATTTGACAATGACAATCAAAAAAGAGAAAAATATTGCGCTGATTGCACATGATGGAAAGAAACAAGAAATGCTAGAATGGTGTGCAAAGAATAAAGAGATTTTGCGGAACCACAAACTTTCGGGAACGGGAACAACAGCAAGAATGATTACAGAACATGTGGGATTATCGGTGAAAGGGTATAATAGTGGACCACTAGGCGGCGACCAGCAGATTGGAGCTAAAATAGTGGAAGGAAAGATTGATATGGTAATCTTCTTTTCTGATCCTTTGGCGGCGCAACCTCATGATCCGGATGTGAAGGCACTGCTACGAATCGCACAAGTTTATGATATTCCTATGGCAAACAATATTGCTACTGCTGATTTCCTCATTCATTCATCGTATATGGATCAAGAGTATTCTCATCAAATTGAGAATTTTAAGAATGCAGTGGAGAATAGAGCAAAAAACGTTAATTAAAAAGAAAGTACAGAACAAAAGTTCGATTTTGTTCTGTACTTTCTTTTTGTCTTCTGCTATAATCATGTATGATTGAAGGAATACTATTTCTGAGATTCATAAAGGAGGCACTTTCGTGAATCGTTCTGAGAAACCATGTGAATTTAAATTACATTCTGAATACAAACCAACCGGCGACCAGCCCCAGGCGATTAAGGAGCTGGTGGAAGGCTTCAAACAAGGCAATCAATTCCAGACTTTGCTAGGCGTTACGGGCTCCGGTAAGACTTTTACCATGGCCAATGTTATCGCAGCACTGAATAAACCTACGCTGATTATTGCCCATAATAAGACACTGGCGGGACAGCTCTACGGGGAATTTAAAGAGTTCTTCCCTGAGAATGCAGTGGAGTATTTTGTGTCCTATTACGATTATTATCAGCCGGAGGCGTATGTGCCGTCTTCGGATACTTATATTGCAAAGGACTCGGCCATTAATGACGAGATTGATAAGCTACGTCTTTCAGCGACGGCGTCACTGTCTGAAAGAAAGGATGTTATTGTTGTAGCATCGGTGTCCTGCATCTATGGTCTGGGTAGTCCGGATGAATATCAGGATATGATTGTGTCCCTGAGGCCGGGGCAGATGAAGGACCGAGACCAGGTGCTGAGAGAATTAGTGGATATCCAGTATGACCGCAATGATATGGATTTGCAGCGTGCTTGCTTCCGTGTGCGCGGCGATGTGGTGGAGATTTATCCTGCTCAGGGTGGTGACTATCTGATACGCGTGGAGTTTTTTGGAGACGAGATTGACCGAATCTGTGAGGTGGAGCCTTTAAGTGGTAAGGTGGTGTCATCCTTGAATCACGTGGCGATTTTCCCTGCATCCCACTATGTTGTAAATCCTGCGAGGATTAAGCTGGCATGTGAAAATATTGAAGCAGAGATGGAAGAGCGAGTGCGTTACTTCAAGAGCGAGGATAAGCTGATTGAAGCCCAGCGTATTGCAGAGCGTACCAACTTTGATATAGAGATGCTGAGAGAGACCGGATTCTGCTCCGGTATTGAGAACTATTCCAGACATCTGGTAGGATCCGAACCGGGCATGCCGCCCATGACGCTGATGGATTTCTTTGGAGACGATTTCCTGATTATTATCGACGAGTCCCACATGACCATTCCTCAGATTGGTGCTATGTATTCCGGTGACCGTTCCCGTAAGACTACGCTGGTGGATTACGGATTCCGTCTGCCTTCAGCTTTGGATAACAGACCGCTGAATTTTGAAGAGTTTGAGCAGCATATTGACCAGATGCTTTTTGTATCTGCGACACCGTCTAAGTACGAGGCAGAGCATGAACTTCTGCGTACGGAACAGGTGATTCGTCCTACCGGTCTTCTGGATCCGGAGGTGGATGTGCGTCCTGTGGAGGGGCAGATTGATGACCTGATAGCAGAGTGCAAGAAGGAGATTGAAAAGAAAAATAAAGTATTGATTACCACTCTTACCAAGCGTATGGCGGAGGATTTGACCGAGTATATGCGAGATGTGGGAATCCGTGTGAAATATATGCATTCCGACATTGATACGCTGGAGCGTGCGGAGATAATCCGGGATATGCGTCTGGATGTATTTGACGTGCTTGTGGGTATTAACCTGCTTAGAGAAGGTCTGGATATTCCGGAGATTACGCTGGTGGCTATCTTAGATGCGGATAAGGAGGGCTTCCTTCGAAGTGAGACTTCCCTTATTCAGACCATCGGTCGTGCGGCACGTAACAGTGACGGACATGTAATTATGTATGCAGACAATATGACAGATTCCATGCGCAACGCTATTGAGGAGACCAACCGCCGTCGCCAGATTCAGATGAAGTACAATGAGGAGCATGGAATTACGCCACAAACCATTAAGAAGGCGGTGCGCGATTTAATCAGTATTTCCAAGGAGATTGCTAAGGAAGAGGTTCAGTTCGAGAAGGACCCGGAATCCATGAGCAGACAGGAGCTGGAGAAGCTGATTGCTCAGGTACAGAAGCAGATGCAGAAGGCAGCTGCAGATTTGAACTTCGAGGCGGCAGCAGAGCTGCGTGATAAGATGATAGAGCTGAAGCAAAACTTACAATACCAGGATTAGAAGTCATTAACCACGTCGTGCTTGCACATAAGTGGTTATATGACTGAGTAATCCGCACCGATATGAGGATAAAAGCGGGAGGATTCCCGCGATATCCGAATGTCGGTCAAGATTGTGGGAGTGCGAAGCACGGAACAATCTTGAAGGGATTGAATTGTAGTATAGAGGAGAAAATATGTCAGAATCAGTAAAAATGCTCCCGAAGAAGGAGTATATTAAAATCAGGGGAGCCCAAGAGCATAACCTGAAAAATATAAATGTAGATATTCCCAGAAATGAATTTGTGGTACTGACCGGGATGTCCGGCTCAGGAAAGTCTTCGCTTGCCTTTGATACCATTTATGCAGAGGGACAGCGTCGTTACATGGAGTCCCTTTCCAGCTATGCAAGAATGTTCCTTGGACAGATGGAGAAGCCTAATGTAGAGCGTATAGAGGGGCTTTCTCCGGCGATTTCCATCGATCAGAAGTCCACTAATCGTAACCCTCGTTCTACCGTTGGCACGGTGACCGAGATTTACGACTATTTCAGACTTTTATATGCCCGTATCGGGATTCCGCATTGTCCGGAGTGCGGTCGCGAGATTGCAAAGCAGTCGGTGGATCAGATGGTGGACCAGATTATGGAGCTGGGAGAAGGAACCAGGATTCAGCTTTTGGCACCGGTGGTACGGGGACGAAAGGGTATGCATGAGAAGGTCTTTGATCGTGCGAAGAAGAGCGGTTACGTGCGTGTACGTGTGGATGGTAATTTATACGAGCTTTCGGAAGAGATTACCTTGGACAAGAATATCAAGCACAATATTGAGATTGTAGTAGATCGTCTTGTGGTAAAGGAAGGAATTCAGCGTAGATTATCCGATTCTATAGAGAATGTTATGGATCTTGCAGAAGGTCTGCTTCTGGTGGATGTAATCGGGGGAGAAGCATTGACCTTTTCCGACAGCTTTTCTTGTCCGGACTGTGGCGTAAGTATTTCTGAGATTGAGCCCAGAAGCTTCTCCTTTAATAATCCTTTCGGTGCATGTCCGGTTTGTGTGGGTCTTGGTTACAAGATGGAATTTGATGTAGACCTAATGATTCCTGATAAGAGCCTTAGCATTAAGGATGGAGCAATTCAGGTGATGGGCTGGCAGTCCTGTGCAGATAAGGGCAGTTTTACCAATGCAATTCTGCAAGCGTTGTGTAAAGAATTTAACTTTGATTTAGAGACTCCTTTTGAACAGTATTCAAAAGAGATTCAGGATATTTTGATTTATGGTACCAATAAGTCGGTGGATGTATATTATGAAGGACAGCGTGGACGTGGCGTGTATCCGATTGTATTTGAAGGCTTGATTAAGAATGTTCAGAGAAAGTATCGGGAGACATTCTCGGAGACCATGAAAGCAGAATATGAGACCTTTATGCGTATTTCGCCCTGCGATGAATGTAGGGGAATGCGTTTGAAAAAGGAGTCATTGGCAGTAACTGTTTGTGATAAAAATATTCATGAAATTACGTCTACTTCTATTGGTGGGCTCTATGAGTTTTTGCAGGAAATGCAGCTTACCAATCAGCAACAGCTTATCGGCAAGCAGGTGCTAAAGGAGATTGGGGCGAGAGTTGGCTTCCTTATGGACGTGGGGCTCGACTACCTTTCTCTATCCAGAGCAACCGGCACCTTGTCCGGTGGTGAGGCACAGCGTATCAGACTGGCAACCCAGATTGGTTCCGGTCTTGTTGGTGTGTGCTATATTCTGGATGAACCCTCTATTGGTCTGCACCAAAGAGATAATGATAAGCTTCTTGCAACCCTGAAGCATCTGAAGGACTTAGGAAATACTCTGATTGTAGTTGAGCATGATGAGGATACCATGCTTGCGGCAGACTATATTGTAGATATCGGCCCGGAGGCGGGAAGTCACGGCGGTGAAGTGGTAGCAGTGGGTACTGCGGAGGATATCATGAAGAATCCTGATTCTATTACCGGTAAGTACCTCAGCGGTGAATACCGTATTCCGGTACCCAAGATGCGTAGAAAGCCTTCCGGATATCTGAAGGTATTAGGAGCAAAAGAGAATAATTTAAAGAATATTGATGTAAAGTTCCCGCTGGGAGTGATGACCTGTGTAACCGGTGTATCCGGTTCCGGAAAGAGCTCTTTGGTGAACGAGATATTATATAAACGTCTTGCAAGAGACTTAAACAGGGCAAGATGCATTCCCGGAAAGCATAAGGGGATTGAAGGAATTGAACAGCTGGATAAGGTAATTGATATTGACCAATCACCCATCGGCAGAACCCCTCGTTCCAATCCGGCAACCTATACCGGGGTATTTGATATGATTCGTGATCTGTTTGCTTCTACGCCGGATGCTAAGGCTAAGGGGTATAATAAGGGGCGTTTCAGCTTCAATGTAAAGGGTGGCCGATGTGAGGCCTGCAGCGGAGACGGTATCATAAAGATTGAGATGCATTTTTTGCCGGATGTATATGTGCCTTGTGAGGTATGTGGCGGTAAGCGTTACAACCGTGAGACCTTGGATGTGAAATATAAGGGCAAGAGTATTTTTGATGTACTTGATATGACGGTGGAAGAGGCGCTTCCTTTCTTCGAGAATGTACCCTCCATTCGTCGTAAGATTGAAACCTTAAATGATGTGGGTCTGTCTTATATTAAACTTGGACAGCCATCCACCCAGCTTTCCGGTGGTGAAGCTCAGCGTATTAAGCTGGCCACGGAATTGTCACGCCGCAGTACCGGTAAGACCATCTACATTCTGGATGAGCCAACCACGGGACTTCATTTCGCGGATGTGCACAAGCTTACGGAGATTCTTCAGAAGCTGGCAGACGGTGGCAATACGGTGGTAGTTATCGAACACAACCTGGATGTGATTAAGACTGCGGATTATATCATTGATATTGGTCCGGAAGGTGGAGACAAGGGTGGCACAGTGATCGCTCAGGGAACACCGGAGGAGGTGGCACAGTCACCGATTTCTTACACCGGAAAATATATAAAAAAGATGTTGGATAAAGCATAAATTGCACTAAAGTATTCTGAAAATTGTCCGATATGATTAATAAGGCTCATTTCTTAAAAAATTTTGAAATCCTCAGGATTTCCTTGCATTTTTACCTTTCGCCTTGTAAACTAAAGTATGATGCTATTAATATGCATATACTATGAGATATTCGAGACAGAAGTGGAAATAGATATTAAGTTGAAAGGGGTATGAAAATGCAGTGTACAGATATCGGAATTGATTTAGGAACAGCCAGCATTTTAGTTTACATCAGAGGAAAGGGCGTCGTATTAAAAGAGCCCTCTGTTGTAGCTTTTGATAGAGATACGAACAGAATTAAAGCAATTGGAGAGGACGCACGACTGATGCTTGGTAGAACACCGGGCAATATCGTTGCGGTAAGACCTCTTCGTCAGGGTGTAATCTCAGATTATACCGTTACTGAGAAAATGATGAAGTACTTCATCCAGAAGGCACTTGGTAAGAGAACTTTCCGTAAGCCGCGTATCGCCGTATGTGTGCCAAGTGGTGTTACCGAGGTTGAGAAGAAAGCAGTAGAGGATGCGACTTATCAGGCAGGAGCAAGAGAGGTTTCTATTATTGAGGAGCCTATTGCAGCGGCAATCGGTGCAGGTATCGACATTGCCAAGCCTTGCGGAAACATGATTGTAGATATCGGTGGTGGTACCTCTGATATCGCAGTAATCTCTCTGGGTGGTACGGTTGTGTCTGCTTCTATTAAGATTGCAGGCGATGATTTTGACGAAGCAATCGTTCGTTATATGAGAAAGAAGCACAATCTTCTGATTGGTGAGAGAACCGCAGAGGATATGAAGATTAAGATCGGTTCCTGCTTCCCGAGAGCAGAAGCTGATTATATGGATGTTCGTGGTAGAAATTTAGTAACCGGTCTTCCTAAGACGGTGCGTGTTTCCTCTGAGGAATGTGAAGAGGCTCTCCGTGAGACTACTGCACAGATTGTTGAGACCATCCATAGTGTACTTGAGAAGACTCCGCCGGAGCTTGCAGCAGATATTGCTGACAGAGGTATTGTTCTTACCGGTGGCGGAAGCTTACTTCGAGGATTAGAAGAGCTTATCGAATCTAAGACCGGAATTAATACTATGACTGCAGAGGATCCTATGACTGCAGTTGCTGTGGGAACCGGAAGATATGTAGAGTTCCTTGCAGGATATAGAGAGGACTAGACACTTTTACGATAAAGGAGTAATGCTATGTTAAAAGGATTGTATACCGCATATACAGGAATGATTAACGAACAGCATCGAATGGATACCATGACCAACAATTTAGCGAATGCTTCTACTGTTGGTTTTAAGAAAGAAGGCGCGACCAGCCAGTCCTTTGAGGATTTACTTGCATATAAGCTGAAGGATTCTTCTGTGGGATTAGGTAATGTACAGCGTATCGGTGTGAATACTCCGGGTGTTAAAATAGGTGAGAATTATACCGATTATTCCCAGGGCTCCTTCCGTGAGACGGGTAATACCTTTGATTTAGCATTATCAGGCAATGGTTTCTTCGCAGTTGAATATACCAACAGTGAAGGAGAGACTTCTACAAAGTATACCAGAGCAGGTTCCTTTACATTAGACCAGACCGGATACTTGATGGATAAGGATGGTCATTACGTTTTAGACAGTAGTAATCGTAGGATTCAGTTAGATCCACTTCAGCCTGCCAATGTAGATAAAAACGGTAGAATTTATCAGAACGGTACATTACGTGCCACAGTTCAGGTGGTTGATTTTGAAGATTATAATTATCTGGAGAAATATGGCGATACATTCTATCAGCCGGTAGAAGGAGCCAGCCTTGTGGATTCTGAGGCTTCTGTAGTATCCGGATATTTAGAGATGGCAAATGTGAATGTTGTTTCTGAAATGGTGAATATGATTGCTATTACCAGAGCGTATGAGACCAATCAGAA
Source organism: Lachnospiraceae bacterium (assembly GCA_017467845.1). Classification (GTDB taxonomy): domain Bacteria; phylum Bacillota; class Clostridia; order Lachnospirales; family Lachnospiraceae; genus Acetatifactor. The sequence continues at coordinate 110,521 of JAFUKH010000025.1, forward strand.
GATTTTACAGACCTATGACAACAGCTTAGAGATTGCGACAACTCAGCTTGGAAGAATTCGTTAAGATAAACCTTTACACGGAGGAATAGATTATGGTTCGTAGTTTATGGACAGCAGCAACCGGTATGATTGCTCAGCAGAATAATGTAGATACAATTGCAAATAACTTGGCAAATGTGAACACTCACGGATACAAAACGGAGGTAAACGAGTTCAAGTCTCTTCTCTATCAGAATATTCAAGCGAAGACTACCACTGCGGACGGTTCTCAGAAGCCGGTAGGTGCACAGGTGGGTCTGGGTGTTCGTAATGCATCCATTACTTCGGTTTTTAAGCAGGGAAGTCTTCTTGCTACAGAAAGTGATTCTGCATTTGCAATTGATGGTTCCGGTTTCTTTGCAGTTAAGGGAGAAGACGGTCAGACATATTATACCAGAAATGGTAATTTCTCTTGGAATTTAGGCAGTAACGGTACCACTATGCTGACTAATTCAGATGGTCTTGCTGTTTTGGATTCTACAGGAAAAGCAATTACATTAAACAGTCAGTATGTTACCAGTAAGCTTACCATCTCCAAGGAGGGCGAGATTTGTTATCCTGATAAGGAGAATAATCCTGCACCTTTGGGAATCACTATCGGTGTGTACCAGTTCCTTAATCCGGCAGGATTGACTAAGGAAGGTGACAGCTTGTATGCAGTATCTGCAGCAAGTGGTGAAGCGATTAATGAAGCTACCAATGCGAATGTACAGAAGAGCTCTGTAATTCAGGGATATCTGGAAGGCTCTAATGTGCAGGTTGTAGATGAGATGGTTAACATGATTGTTGCACAGCGTGCATATGAGATGAACTCTAAGGCAATTACTGCTACAGATGAAATGATGCAGCAGGCGAATAACCTGAGAAGATAGGAGTAACGAATGGATATTTCAGGATTATCTGGTTATTATAGTGACATATATGCGAATGCCTCTTCCAATCAGGCTGCAGAGAGTGTTAAAAGTAGTCTCTCTTCTGTAAATTCTTCTACCTCTGATGAAGAGTTAATGGATGCATGTAAGCAGTTTGAGAGCTATTTTGTGGAGCAGATGTTTAAGGAAATGTGGAAAACAATTCCGGAAAGTGAGTATTCTTCCGGTTCTACCAATTCTATGGTAAGTTTCTACAAGGACGAAATGATTAAGACGATTGCGGAAGATTCTACAGAGCAGAATGGTTTAGGCTTAGCGCAGATGCTTTATGAGCAAATGAAAAGAAATTATGGTTTGTAATTAAAAAGAGTTGCTTGCAACTCTTTTTTGTTTAGAAAGGATATTATGGAGAAACTGATTGGATATGTGGATCACATAATATATCAAAATGCGGAAAATGGCTACACGGTAATGGAGTTAATCTGCGAAGAGGAAGAAATCACCTGTACCGGCAATTGCAAGGGTCTGACGGAGGGCGAGAATATTGAAGCCCAAGGCGAATATACGGAACATCCCTTGTATGGAAAGCAGTTTAAAATCGTTTCCTACAGTGTGGTAGCACCAACAGATAGGGTGAGTATGGAGCGGTACTTGGCATCCGGTGCAATTAAAGGGGTAGGTCCCGCTTTGGCGAAACGCATTATTAAAAAGTTCGGAGATGACACGTTCAGAATCATTGAGGAAGAACCGGAACGTCTGGTGGAGATAAAGGGTATCAGTACCCGGATTGCGAGAGAGATTGCAGTGCAAATGGAAGAAAAGAGAGACTTACGTGATGCACTGGTATACTTACAGCAGTTTGGCATATCCAATACTCTGGCAATCAAAATATATGATACCTACGGTGTTGGCTTATACAAGATAATGCAGGAGAATCCCTATCGCCTTGCGGAGGATATTTCCGGTGTGGGATTCAAAATTGCAGATGAGATTGCATCTAAAATAGGTATTCATACAGATTCAGACTATCGAATTAGAAGCGGTTTGTTATACGTTTTATTGCAGGCTGTGGGAGAAGGACATTGTTATCTGCCACTGGATGTACTTTTGCGCAGAGCATCTGTGCTTTTGACAGTAGAGGATAAATATATTCAGCCCCAAGTGGATAACCTAATTATGGATAAGAAGCTAATCCGTAAAGGAGAGAAGGTCTATGCGGCATCTTACTATTATGCGGAACTGAATTGTGCCCATATGCTGCATCAGCTGAATATGCCTTTTCGAATCGACGAATCTTTGACAAAGAAATCCATTGAAAGAATTGCAAAAGAAATTCATATGGAGCTGGATGAGCTTCAGTATGAGGCGGTATTGGGGGCTGTTCAGAATGGACTCTTTATTCTGTCCGGTGGACCGGGTACCGGCAAGACCACTACAATCAATACCATTATCCGATATTTTGAACGCGAGGGGATGGACATCTTTCTGGCAGCACCTACTGGCCGCGCTGCGAAGCGGATGACGGAGGCGACGGGTTATGAAGCCAGAACGATCCACCGTATGCTGGAGATTAATGGTGCTCTTTCCGAGGATGATAAACGTATTGTTCGATTTGAACGAAATGAAGAGATGCCTTTGGAAACTGATGTGATTATCATCGATGAGATGTCCATGGTGGATTTGACACTGTTTCAAGCGCTGCTCCGTGCGGTGACGCCGGGTACGAGACTGATATTAGTTGGAGATGTAGACCAGCTTCCATCGGTTGGGGCAGGACAAGTGCTGCGGGATATCATGGAAGCGAAATGCTTCCCGATGGTAATGCTGAAGAAAATCTTCCGTCAGGCAGGAGAAAGTGACATCGTTGTCAATGCACACCGGATTAATCAGGGAGAGCAGATTACACTTGGTACAAAGAGTAAAGACTTTCTCTTTTTGGAGAGAAATGACGCCAATGTCATATATAAGCACATTGTACAGCTGATACAAGGAAATCTGCCTAAATATGTGGGGGCAACACCTTTTGATATACAGGTGCTCACACCGATGCGTAAAGGAGCCTTGGGGGCAATAGAGTTGAATAAGATTCTTCAGCAGTATCTGAATCCGCCTTCGCCCGATAAAAAGGAGCATCAGTCAGGTGATACTGTTTATCGTGAAGGCGATAAAGTAATGCAGATTAGGAACAATTATCAGCTGGAGTGGGAGATTGTATCCAGATATGGTATCCCGGTGGACAAGGGACTGGGGGTATTCAATGGAGACATGGGACGGATTCTATCCATAAACGAAGGGGCAGGAGAGCTGACGGTGGAATTTGATGAAGGGAAACGAGTAAATTATACGTTTTCTCTATTGGAGGAGCTGGAGCTTTCCTATGCAATTACCATTCATAAATCTCAGGGAAGTGAGTATCCGGGGGTAATTATGCCGCTGCTTAGCGGGCCCAGGATGCTTTTTAACAGAAATCTTTTGTATACCGGAGTGACGAGGGCAAGAGGCTGTGTAACCATTCTGGGAAGCAGTCAGACGGTGCGGGAGATGATTGAAAACGAAAGTGAGAATAAAAGATATACCTCTCTGCGGGAACGTATCGCAGAGCTTGATGAAAACATGTCGGAGTAGTGCTTGTCCGAAAGGGTAAGGATGAGTTTAAAAAGAATTAAGAAGGCAGCCGGAATACTGGGAAATTTACTTTTTCCCATGAAATGCCCGGTGTGTGATAATATATTGAATGACCAAATCAGTATGCTGCGGGGCAGAGTGCCGGTGGGAATCTGTTATAAATGTGCCAAGACAGTGCATTATATTGTGCCGCCCAGATGTTTCAAGTGCGGAAAACAGCTGCAGGATGGCGCGGAGGAGTATTGTACGGATTGCAGGGACGCGGAACATGTATTTATAATGGGACGTGCTCTGTATGAATATCATAGTATTAAAGGGGCACTGTTCCGGTTTAAATATGGCGGAAGGCGCGAATATTCCAAAGTGTTTGCTAAAGAAGTGGTATTTTATCTGGGGGATTTTGTCCGCAGAGTACAACCGGATGGATTGATTCCGGTTCCCATACATACACTTCGCTGCCTTAAACGGGGGTACAACCAGGCAGGAGAGCTCGCCAAGGCAATTGGGAGGGAGTTTGATATTCCGGTTTATGACAAGCTGGTTGTGAGAAAAATAAATACAAAGCCTTTGAAAAATATGAGCCCGGTCGAGAGGCAAAATAGTTTGAAAAAGGCTTTTATTCTAGGTGAAAATGTTGTAAAATTAAGTACAGTAATTATCATAGACGACATATACACTACCGGAGCCACCATTGATGCAGTGGCAAAAGTTTTGCTTACACTGGGCCCTATGAAGATCTATTTTGTAACTCTAGCGATTGGAGAAGGAATTTAGCTACAAATGATTAGGAGGTAGAACGCATGAATGTAAAGAATTGTCGAGGATGTGGAAAAATTTTTAATTACATTTCCGGACCTCAGCTTTGCCCCGGATGCAGACAGGGACTGGAAGAGAAGTTCCAGAAAGTAAAGACGTATATTCGCGAGAATCCCGGAGTGGGCATCAGACAGGTTTCGGAAGAGTGTGACGTTGAGCCCAGTTTAATTAACCAGTGGCTGAAGGATGAGCGTTTGGAACTTTCAGAAAGCTCATCGTTGTTGTTAAATTGTGAAAGTTGTGGTCAGCCTATTCGTACCGGTCGTTACTGTGATAAGTGCAAAATGGCAATGTCCCAGACCTTACGAAGCGTAATTCGGGGGGCAGATCCTGCCACACCGACGCCTTCGAGAGTATCTAAGGATGGCGCAAAAATGAGATTTTTGGAGCGGTAAAATGATTAATGAGGAACGTGTGATACTGATGACGAAGCTTGCTTCTTACGAAGCAAATGAAGGGAAAAGGGCCTCGAAAATCAGTAGATATTTCAGGGGGGACTATGTGTCTGTCCATCTGCTGAAAGGATGGATCAGCATTACGATGGTGTATGTTTTGCTGGTTGCTTTAAGGATTTTGTATGATTTTGATACCTTTATGGAGAACCTATACAAAATGGATTATTTGGCGTTTGCCAAAGGAATTATTATATGGTATATCATTTCCGCCGTGGTGTATCTTGTGGCAGTTTATATAGCATACACATATCGTTATATGAAGGCTCGGAAAGGTCTGAAACGCTACAGTCAAAATTTGAAAAAACTTGGTTCAATGTATAACAGATAATAAGAGCCGAAAGGTAGTATAGAAATATCATGGGTAATATTTTAGAAATTAGAGATAAATTGAAGTATTTATATACCAAGAATGAGGTTTTCCTCCTTCCGGTATTAAAGTTTATGTTGGCGTTTACTGCCATTTGTACAGTAAGCGGCCGCTTGGGATATATGGCAAAGGTAGACAATCTGGGATTGATTTTAATCGCAGCACTGATGTGCTCTTTTCTTCCGGTGGGATGCATCGTTTTCTTTGCCTGTGTTTTTAGTCTTCTGCATTTGTATGCACTATCATTGGAAGTGGCAGCAGTGGTGTTGGTAGTATATCTGATAATGTTCCTATTGTTTTTCAAATTCGGAACAAAGGATTCTTTATTGCTTCTGTTCACGGCGATTCTTTCTGCTATGAATATTCCATATGTGGTGCCTATTGTTGCAGGGCTTATCTGCGGACCGATGTCCGTGGTTTCTATTGCCTGCGGTTTGGTAGTATATCATTTGTTGTATAATATCACTCAGAATGCCACAGCACTCAGTGCAATGAACACAGAAGAGGCAACAGCTAAAATCAAAATGGTATTGAATGGCTTGGTTAATAACGACGAACTGTTAGTTATGATTGTTGCTTTTTCCGTAACGGTGTTTGTAGTTTATATTCTTAGAAGAATGAGCGTGGACTACAGTTGGACCATTGCTATGGTGGCAGGTGCTATTGTAAATCTGATGATTTTGTTGGTGGGAGACCTTGTTTTGGACACAGAAGTGGGCTTCCTAGGTGCATTCCTTGGAACAATATTGGCTATCGTGTGCGCGAAACTGCTGGAGTTTTTCCGATTCTGTGTAGATTATAATCGTACAGAGAAGGTTCAGTTTGAGGACGATGAATACTATTATTACGTGAAGGCTGTACCAAAGATGACAGTGGCTGAGCAGCAGAAGACGGTGAAGAAGATTAATGCACAGAAGGCTTCTGCGGCAGGCTCATCATATGGCAGAGCTGCCGGCACCAGAGTGGAAACAGAGAGAACCGGTTCCCGTACAAACTATTATCGGGAACATGCTTCTGCGCCGAAGAGCGTAACCATCGGCCATAGTGCTATGGAATATGAGGAAGACGAATTTGAATCATTAGACTAGCAAGGATAGATTTGTATGATACCAGTAACAGAGATTTTGCTCAACTTAAGAAGGTGCATAACCAATATAGAGATAGGCGATATATTAGAGATCCTGATTATCGCCTATTTGGTGTATCATATTATGTTATGGATTAAGACCACGAGGGCATGGGCACTTCTTAAGGGTCTTGTGGTAATTCTTGCGTTTTGGTTTGCTGCGTTAATGATGGATATGAACACCATATTGTGGATGTTTAAAAATATCTTCGGTTTTGCGGTTACGGCTCTTATTGTTGTCCTGCAGCCTGAGATTCGTAAGGCATTGGAGGATTTGGGTAAGAAGAATATTCTGGGTAGTATTCTACCCTTTGAACGTAATATGAAAAATGAATCCGGTAGCTTTAATGTGAAGACAGTGAATGAGATTGTGAGAGCCTGCGTGGAAATGTCCAAGGTAAAAACAGGAGCATTGATTGTTATTGAACAGAAGCAGTCTCTTTCAGAGTATGAAAGAACCGGCATTGAAGTGGACGGTTTAGTGACAAGCCAGCTTCTGATTAATATTTTTGAGCATAATACACCGTTGCATGATGGTGCGGTTATTGTTCGCGGCAATCGAGTTACCTATGCAACCTGTTATCTTCCGCTGACAGCCAATGATGCTATTAGCAAGGAGGTGGGGACCCGTCACCGTGCAGGTGTGGGAATCTCCGAAGCGACGGATTCTGTGACGGTTATCGTATCAGAACAGACCGGTAAGATTAGTGTGGCTTATGATGGTAATTTGCAGAGAAACTTTGATGAAGAGAGACTTCGTGAGAGACTTCTGCAATTTGGACAGGGTGTTCAGCCGGAGCAGAAAAAACAGAAAATCCGTATAAAAATGGGAAAGGGCTCAAAGGTATGAAAATTGGGAAAAAAATAAAAGAGGCCCTTGTTTCGAACTGGTCACTGAAACTTTTATCCCTTCTGATAGCATTTACGCTTTGGTTTGTGGTTATTATTGTGGATGACCCGGTGGGTGACAAGTCCTTTTCGAATATTCAGGTACAATTGGTAAATACAGAATTGTTAACAGATAAGGGTATGGTGTATGAGGTTTTGGAAAATTCCGATGTTCTCAAGAGAGTATCCTTTGATGCGCCTAAGACTGTTCGTGATGTAATTCAGGCAGGCGATATAATTGCAGAAGCGGATTTTGAGAATCTTACAGCTACCAATACAGTGGCGATTACGTTCTCTTGTCCAAAGTATAGTGCTGATGTGACCAATATTTCGGGAAATATCAGTAACGTAAAATTAAATATTGAAAATAAGAAATCCAAGTGGGTTAATATTGAATATAATATTACCGGTGAAGTGGCAGAAGGATACATTATCGGTGGAATTCTTTTGGATCAGAACCGTCTGGAAATTGTTGGTCCGGAATCTAAGATTGATACCATTCAGAAGGCTATCATTGATGTGAATGTTGCAGGAATATACAGTAACAGTTCTTCAAGATATGATGTAAATCTAGTTACTGCGGAAGGAGAGGTTGTATCTTATCCGTCTGTTAGTAGTAATGCAGAGACTGTAAAAGTAACCGTGGATATTCTTGCTACCAAGGAAGTACCGATAGAATATCATGCTATGGGTGTTCCGGCAGAGGGATATCTGGCAACAGGTGCTATTGAGGGTACACCGGAAACTGTATTGATTGCAGGCACTCAGAATGCGCTTAAAAATGTGAACTCCATTACGATTCCTGCAGAGGAAATCAACGTGACCGGAGCTACGCAGAATTATGAACAGATGATTGATATTGAGAAATATTTGCCCGGCGGAATCAGCTTTGGTGACAGCAGCTTCGATGGAAATGCAAAGGTTGTAGTGTATATTGAGAAGATTGCTGAAAAGCTCATTCCTCTGAATGAGGAAATGCTTCAGATTGTGGGCGTTCCGGAAGGATTTACAGTGGATGTTGCACTTTCAGCAAACAGTTCATTGACTGTAAATGGTCTTAAGGATGATTTGCTTGAGCTTCAGCCGGAAGAATTTGTAGGAGTAATTGACTTTGAAAAATATATGTCAGATATAGGCATGGAAGCATTGATTGAAGGAACATACTCCGTGGAAGCAGAATTTGCTTTAGACAGTGCATATACATTGGTGGAACCGGTTATGGTGGACATTGTGATATCTGTACCAATGGAAGCTGAAGCAAGTGTGGATATTTAAGCAAAATGCGGAAAGAGGTTGTGAAAACAGTTTTTCTGTGTTATGATACTTGTGTTCGGAACGGAGGAATACTAAAATGGTAAGCCAGAAAGTTATTATTAAAAATCCTACAGGACTACATCTAAGACCCGCAGGAATCCTATGTAAGGAAGCTATGCAGTACAAATCATTAATAACCTTTACATTTAAGGATAATACAGCGAATGCAAAGAGTGTACTCAGTGTTCTCGGTGCATGTGTTAAGAGTGGGGATGAGATTGAGTTTATTTGTGACGGTGAGGATGAAGCGGAAGCTTTAGCGGCCGTTGTAGCAGCTGTAGAAGATGGTCTTGGCGAATAAATTGTAGTAATTTAAAGGCCTATCCTTAATGGATGGGCCTTGGTTTTATAAAAAACACGTTTGCGAGTTAAAGTGACAAAGCGACAAAGGTGCCGTTCGTTGAGGTATTTTCGCAATGTATCAGATATAGGAGGATGAGTATGTTAAATTATAAGAGATATCGTAAAAATCCGGTGGTTAATTATCCAGAAAGAGAATGGCCCAATAAGGAGATTGAAAAGGCGCCAATCTGGTGCAGTGTAGACCTTAGAGACGGTAATCAGGCGTTGATTGACCCCATGGTGGTTAACGAAAAGATTGAGTTTTTCCAGTTCCTTGTGAATATGGGCTTTAAGGAAATTGAGATTGGTTTCCCTGCGGCATCACAGATTGAGTTTGATTTCCTGCGTCAGCTGGTAGATAGAAAGCTTATTCCTGATGATGTGCGAGTTCAGGTATTAACTCAGTGTAGAGAGGAACTGCTGGATAGAACCTTTGAAGCTATTGAAGGTATTAAGCAGGCGGTTGTACATATTTACAATTCTACATCAACTCTTCAGAGAGATGTGGTGTTTAATATGGACAGAGAACACATTACTGAGATTGCAATCAAGGGTACTCGGATGGTAAAGGAACGTGCAGAAAAGTTCCCGGGAAAGATTATTCTGGAGTATTCTCCGGAGTCATTTACCGGAACGGAGCTGGATTATGCACTGGATATTTGTAATGCAGTAATCAATGAGTGGAATCCTACTCCGGATGCTCCAATGATTTTAAATCTTCCATCCACTGTAGAAATGAATACTCCTAATGTATATGCGGATCAAATTGAATGGATGATTAAGCATATTGATAAGAGAGAAAGTGTCATTGTCAGTGTACATCCTCACAATGACAGAGGTACCGGAACTGCAAGTGCAGAGCTTGCACTTCTTGCAGGAGCTGACCGTGTAGAGGGTACTCTGTTCGGTAACGGCGAGCGTACCGGTAATGTAGATATTCTGAATATTGCTTACAATATGTTTTCTCAGGGAATTAATCCGGAATTAAACATTGAGAAGATTAATGATATTATTGAGATTTATGAGAGATGCTGCAAGATTCCCATTCATCCAAGACATCCTTATGCAGGTAAGCTGGTATTTACTGCATTCTCCGGCTCACATCAGGATGCAATTAACAAGGGCGTGAAGGCAATGAGAGAGCGTGGCAGCGAATATTGGCAGGTACCTTACCTTCCTATTGATCCTGCGGATATTGGCAGAGAGTACGAACCAATCGTTCGTATCAATTCCCAGTCCGGAAAGGGTGGCGTTGCTTTTGTAATGGATACTTATTTCGGTTATAAGCTTCCGAAGGCAATGCACAAGGAATTTGCAAGCGTTATTCAGGCAATTTCCGAGAAGCAGGGTGAGGTTTCTCCGGATCAGATTATGGCAAGCTTTACCGAGGAATATCTGGAGAAGAAGGAGCCGATTCACTTCAAGAAGTTAAACGTAACCGATTTGAGTGGGGAAACAGAGAGTGCTTTCGATACCAAGGTATTGGTTACCTATACCGACCACGGCGAGGAGAAGCAGTTTGAAGCAATCGGTAACGGACCTATTGATGCGGTTCAGCGTGGTATCGCCCATGAACTGGATATTAAGATTAAGGTTCTGGATTACGAAGAGCATGCACTTCAGTCCGGTGCCGCTTCAAAAGCAGCTGCATACATCCATTTGCTTGATTCCAATACCGGTCATGTAACCTATGGTGTAGGTGTAAGCTCCAATATTACCAGAGCTTCCGTTCGAGCTATTTTCTCAGCAATTAACAGATTAGGCTTAGGTGAAAGATAAAAAATACCGCCGCAGTACTGCGGCGGTATTTTAAAACAGATTTATAATAAATAGAATAGTGATGCAATGAAGGAACCCAGGAGTGCACCGGCCAAAACTTGAAGAGGAGTATGTCCTACAAATTCTTTCAGCTTATCATCGGCAGAAATGTCGTCGCGCCCCATGTCCTCAAAGATTTTTATCATATCGTTGAGCATTTTAGCCTGAATGCCGGTCTCTCTGCGAACTCCCATGGCATCGTACATAACAATAATCGCTAAGAAACAGGCAAGTGCAAATTCTACACTGCCCACACCACATTCAAATGCAGTTGCCACAGATAAAGCACAAACAGTAGCGGAATGAGAACTGGGCATACCGCCACTTCCTACAAGGCGCTCTGCCACAAATTTCTTTGTGAAAAACATATGGATTAACGTCTTTAACACCTGGGCAACAGTCCAGCCCAAAGCAGCGGCAATAAATACCTGATTAGACAATAATTCTTCAAAAAAAACATTCATATTACTTGTCCACTCCTAAAAACATATACGTTAATATTATAAACCATTTCAGATATTATGGCTAGAAAAACTTTTTTTACACAAAACTATTCTTGCGTGAAAAACGTAGTGATAGTATACTTGAACTATATAATAATCCACATATGGCGGAGTAAAAGAATGAGTTTATTAAGTGTTATTGTTCCTTGCTATAACGAGGAAGAGAATGTGCCTTTTTTTTATGAAGAATTGATGAAGAACGAGGCTTTTTTTAAAGAGAAGGCGCTGGAAGTAGAAGTTATATATATCAATGATGGTTCCAAGGATGGAACGGTAGCAGAAGTGAAGAAGTTGCATGAGAAGGATGAAAGGGTGCATCTGGTTTCCTTTTCCAGAAATTTTGGAAAGGAAGCAGCCATGTATGCCGGCCTTCAGAGAAGTAAGGGCGATTATGTGGTAATTATGGATGTGGATCTGCAGGACCCACCGTCCCTTCTTCCGGAGATGTATTCTTATATTGAAGAGGGATATGATTCGGTTGCAACCAGGCGCGTCAGCCGTAAGGGAGAACCCCCCATTCGTTCTTTTTTCGCCAGAATGTTTTACAAATTAATGGACAAGATTTCTCAAGCAGAGATTATGGATGGAGCCAGGGATTACCGGCTGATGAGCAGACAGATGGTAGACGCTATCCTTGCGATGACAGAGTATAATCGCTTTACTAAGGGCATTTTCGGCTGGGTTGGTTTTGAGACAAAGTGGATTGAGTTTGAGAATGTAGAGCGCGTAAAAGGTGAGACAAAATGGAATTTCTGGAAGCTGTTTAAGTATTCCATTGAAGGAATCACCGCATTCTCCACTGTACCCCTTACTATTGCCTCCTTTATGGGCGTGCTGTTTTGCATCATTGCATTTCTGGCAATCGTATTTGTGGTGGTAAGGAAGCTGTTATTTGGGGATCCGGTATCCGGTTGGGCATCTCAGGTATGCATCACCCTTTTCGTAAGCGGTGTACAGCTTTTCTGTATGGGAATTGTAGGGCAGTATCTGGCTAAGACCTATATGGAAGTAAAGAATAGGCCGATTTATTTGGTGAAAGAAGAATTGTAAAATTGTAGAAAATAGAGCGTTCTGTCGATGTTAAGCGATGGGATGCTCTTTTCTTGTATCGACAGATATGTTACTATAATTCACGTAGTCGCAGCAATGAGCAATACTCGACATATGAAAGGGGAATTCATGATGGATATTGCGGTTGTAAAGGATTACGAATTAGAGAGATATATTACGGACATTATGCTGGATATAGGGGTTCCGGCACATTTGAAGGGTTATCACTATTTGAGAGATGCTATTTTATTATCGGGAAGAGATATGGAGGTGGTAAGCAGTGTAACGAAGCTGCTTTACCCAACAATTGCCAAGCGTTTTAAAACCAGTAGTCAGAAGGTGGAACGGGCGATACGAAATGCCATTGAAGTCTCTTGGACAAGAGGGAATGTTGAAACCTTCGAGAAATTATTCGGTTATTCCATTGAACAGGGAAAAAACAGACCAACAAACAGTGAATACATAGCCAGAATTGCAGATAAAATCTGTTTGGATTTTAAGGCGATGTAGAGTGATAAAGGTAAAGATGAAAATAATGTATCTCGTTGTTGCGGCGAAAGGAGCTGTTGCGTAAAAAATGCGGCAGCTCTCTTTTTTTAGTATTCCAACAGCGCAAAATGTGATATACTATCATTAACTATAGCCATTTAGAGTAAAAGGAGGAGTCTGCCCATGCAGCAGTTTTTGAAGAAACTGGATATTGGTTTTGCCGATTTGTATGTGGTTGGATTGATTCTATGTGTGGGAGCAGCAGAGGCTGCTCATTTGGCAGGACTTTTTCTGGGATTGTCTATAGGGCAGATTAGTATTCTGTGGGTGTGGGTTGCAGTGGTACTGTTACTTGCTTGGGCCATTCTGTGGTTCATAGGAAGACGACGGAAAGAAGGGACGAGCTGTCATAAGGCTTTACCGCTTGTATTTATGGGGCTTGTGCTGATACAGATGATTTATCTGTTTTGTATGCAACAGGTAGTTACGCCCGGTGATATTACACTGGAAACTGTAAGCACCTTTTTGCAGGCAGATGGTATTCACAAGGTGAATCCTCTGACCGGTAGTGCATATGTGAACCCTATTTCAACCAAGTATAAGATTTTATCACTTAACACACTATATGCGGTGTTATGTAAGCTGACCGGACTTGCTCCGGAAGTGCTGGTTTATCACATGATTCCTCTATTTGTGCTGGGAGGAAGTTATTTTGCATATTACAAGCTTTCAGGAGTTCTTTTTAAGGAGCATCTGGGAAAGCGATACACTTTTTTGATTCTGGTGGCACTGCTGGTATGGTTTATGGATGGAGCTGTTTACCTGGATGGCTATCTGGCAATGCAGGCCGGATATTTAGGAACCAGTATCCGGGGCTTGATACTCCTTCCATGGACGCTTGTCAATGCTCTGGAAAAAAAGTGGTGGCAGTGTGTGTTATGTGTGTTGGCGGAGGCTTGTATTTGTCAAACCTTGTTTGGTCTGGGGCAGTGCTTCTTGCTAATGTTGTTGGTGGTGATTTTGCAATTATGTGAAGCGAAACTGTTGCCGATTTGCAGAAAAATGACGCGCAAGGAGGTAATGTCGTGAGTGGATTGACAGATGCCATCTTTGTGGTAAGTGAGTATTTCACAGAAAATAAGCTCATTGTTATTTGTTTTGCAATTTTACTATATGAATTTCTGATTAGAAGAAAAGCGTCAGGTTTTCTAAAAGTTGTGCTTGCTTCTGTTTTGCTGGTGATGTTTCCTTTAACGGGAATGATTTTAAGTATTTATCAGCCGGCGGTGTACGAGCAGGGCTTTGTATGGGCACTTGTCCCGGTAATGTCGGTTGCTGCATATGCGGGAGTCTGCTTTTTATGGGATATGGTTCCGGAAGTGGAGATGTCCGGGAAAGGGAAGGTGGCAGGCCTTTGTTTGGCGGTATGCGGCGTCCTTTTTCTCTTGGGAAACCAAGGCAGAGTGCAGCATGTAACCTTAGACGAGGCGGATGCGCGAAGTGCATACGGACAGGTGGCAGAAAGCTTACCGGAGGAAACGATACTCTGGGGACCAAGAGAATTAATGGGCTGGGTGCGTAGCCACAATTCGGAGGTACAGCTGGTATATGGTATGGATATGTGGGATGCACAGGCAGCTGCCTATGATGGGGATGCCTATGCGTCGGAGCTGGCGGTTGCTTATGAGTGGATGCAGGAGCTCCATGAGTTTACGTATCAGTTAGAGATTACAACGGATGTGGTATTACCTATTCCGGATAGTATAGCCGATGGTTTGCAGAGTTCCTTTGATGCTGTGGAGAAGGCAGGAACCAATATGATTGTACTACCTACAATCACTTATCAGCGGATTGCGGAACTGATTCCGGCAGAATATGAAGCGTGGGAAGTGGCAGAGTATACATTGCTGCAACGAGGTCATTAGTTAATGAAACAGGATTTAGTAAGTATTGTGACGCCTGTGTATCATGCACAGGATTACATTGTACAGACTTTAGATAGTGTACTTTCACAGGATTACCCAAACTGGGAACACATTCTGGTGGTGGATGGAGCAGAGGATCCTACCATTGCGCCAATCAGGGAATATATGGACAAGAACCCTCAGGCCAATATCAGGCTTGTGATTCAAGGGACGAATCAGGGAGCTGCCCACGCCAGAAACAGAGGTGTAGAGGAGGCGCAGGGAAGATATATTGCGTATATTGATGCGGATGATATCTGGAGAGCAGACAAGCTCTCTAAGCAGCTTGCCTTTATGGAGAGTACCGGGGCCGGATTTTGTTTTTCCGGTTATGAATTCGGCGATGAGAATGCAGAGGGGACCGGTAAGATTGTAAGGGTGCCGGAGACTATCAGTTATAAGCAAGCTTTGAAGAATACCACCATTTTTACCTCTACGGTGGTATTTGATACAGGCATCATTCCGAAGGAAGAAATCCGTATGCCCATTATGAAGAGTGAGGACACGGCACTTTGGTGGAAAATATTGCGGAGTGGACGTCTGGGCTATGGAATAGATGAGAACCTGGTTACATACAGACGACCGGCACAGTCTTTATCTTCCAATAAATTGGAAGCAGTAAGACGTATTTGGAATTTATATCGGAAAGCAGAAGGACTTTCAGTTCCGGTGTCCATATATTATTTTTGCTTCTGGGCCGTAACGGCAGTATACAGAAGAATTTAGCAAGAAAGGCAATTTAGAATGCAGAAATTAGAAACATCAAAAAGAATTATCACACTGACCCTGTCGGGATTGGGATTATTATTAGAAGTATTGATATTTTATTACTATTGGAAGACGAATTTTAGTCCTAGTATCACCACTATGACCGGCGTTGTGTATTGGTATAGAGCGGATTTGATGGAGGTGGCTTTTTACGGTATCATGCTCTTCTTTCTGTCTCATATGTACGGTGGAATGCGAGTGGGATACCTAAGGAATGCAGAGGTGGTTTTTTCTCAATCCTTTGCCACAGTGGCTGCTAATGTGCTTTTATATGCAGAATTATCTATCTTAGCAAAGACTTTGTTCATACCGAAGATGTTTATCGTGATGACCGTCTTACAGATTGTAGTGGCTATTATCTGGAGTAATTTTTCCTACTTTGTGTACAAGAATATCTTTCCGCCGAGAAAGCTGCTCCTTGTGCATGGTCCCAGACCTATTGAAGGAATTATTGCCAAGTTTTCCAGTCGTAAGGATAAGTATAAAATTGAGAAATGCATCGATATTGAAAAAGGAATTGATATCGTTATCCGGGAAATTAAGCGTGGATATGAAGCCGGAGAGTATACCGCGGTGGTGCTTTGGGATATTACTACTCAGGAGAGAAATGAGATTCTGAAATATTGCTATGCCCGTTCTATCCGAGTATATATAATGCCCAAAATTACAGACGTTATTTTACAGGGGGCGGAGGACTTGCATTTGTTTGATACTCCTATTCTCCTCACCCGTGAGTATAGTCTCAGTCTTGAGCAGAGATTCATTAAGAGAACCATCGATATCGTTTGTTCTCTGATTTTACTTGTGATTGCTTCTCCGTTTATGCTGATTACAGCCATTGCCATTAAGCTGTATGACGGTGGTCCTGTGCTTTACAAGCAGGTTCGATGTACCAGAGACCAGAGAGAGTTTTATATTATGAAGTTCCGTAGTATGCGTGTGGATGCGGAAAAGGACGGAGTAGCAAGGCTTGCCCAGAAGAATGATAGCCGTATTACTCCTATCGGTAAGTTTATCCGTAAGGTGCGTATTGACGAGCTTCCGCAGCTCATAAATATACTACGTGGGGATATGTCCTTTATCGGTCCCAGACCGGAGCGTCCGGAGATTATTGCTCAGTATCTGGAGATTATGCCGGAGTTTGCGTTCCGTATGAAGGTGAAGGCCGGACTTGCGGGATATGCACAGGTATATGGTAAATACAATACCACACCATATGACAAGCTTAAATTGGATTTGACCTACATTGAGAATTACTCTTTGTGGATGGATATACAGTTGATGCTTCTGACCTTGAAGATTTTGTTCTGGCCGGATAGCACAGAGGGTGTAGAGGCAGAGCAGATTACAGCCCTTAAGGAAGATGCAAAATATTCCAAGATAGATTAGGAGAATATCTATGTGGCAGTGTGCGTATGCAAAGGAGCCCTTTGATTTGCGACTTTTTGTACTGCAGAGTATTCGCAGATGGAAGTGGATTGTATTGGGCGTGATAGCGGGAATCATACTGATTGGTGGTGGCTATTACCTGAAGAATGTCACCTTTGGCGGAAGAATCCCCTATGAGGTAACCAACAAATTTTATATCGAGTATGCAGTAGATCCGGAGACGGGAGATAGATATTCCTACTTTGAGGCATATACCTGGGAGGATTGGCTTAAGAGTGATACTCTGGTGCCGCAGATGCTGGAAAAACTGTCAGTCGAAATGTCTGCAGAAGAGTTTGTAACCTACTATGAGGCAACCTTGCCGGCAGATTTACGTATTCCGTATTTTACGGTAACTCATCCGGATAAGGATTTGGCTGTAGAAATCAGCACTATATTAGCGGAAGCAATGAAGGAATTCGGAGAATCTCAGCTACAGATAGATAGTGTGGAGTGGATGGATATGGTTGGTCCGGAGCTTCAGTTTCGGGATATTCGTACTGCAAGAGCGATTGTCCTTGGTGCTATCATCGGTTTCTTTGCAGCACTTTTCGGGATGGCTTTTGTAGGGATCGTAGATGAAAAAATCTATGTGCCGGAGACCTTTGTATATCGATATGATATTCCTATGCTGGGATATGTGGATGAAGAAGGATGGGTGTCTCCGGAAGTGACAGAGAACTTAACCCGTTTCTTTGGGGAACTTCATGAAATCGGAGAAATTAATGTCGCGGATGCGCAGGCGCTTACCGATGCTGCGGAAACACTTCGATCCATGGATGGCAACTTACTTCTGGTTCCGGCGGGGGAAGTTCATGGGAAGACCATTGAATTTCTATTAAATCAGTGTAAGGCGCAAAATATTACCATTACTGCGGCACTTTTGGTGAATGCAGATGGAAGCTTAATTAATCAGTACCGTTTTGGAAGGAAAGAGTTATGACATTAGAGCTTTTGGTGGCGGCAGTGGGGGCGGAGGCTCTGCCACTGGCAGAAGAAATGCAAATCAATAGTGATGCCATTATTGTTTCTCAGGGACTGGAGGGGGATGCACAGGAGTATGTCTTTAAAGGGCACAAACTGCAATACTATTCCATGCAGGAAAAGGGCGTGGGATTGAATCGCAATACCAGCCTTTCTAAGGCAACTGGGGATATCAGCCTTTTCTCGGACGAGGATATCATATATGATGAGAATTACGAGAGAAAGGTACTGGAGCAGTTTGAGATGTATTCTCAGGCGGACGTGCTACTCTTTAATGTAAAGGCTATGCCGGGGCGGGAGACCTATCACAACCATAAATTTGGCCGTGTCAGATGGTTTAATTGTGGCAGATATCCCACCTACAGTATGGCAGTGCGGACGAAGAAAGTACATGATAAGAATATTACCTTTTCCCTGCTTTTTGGAGGGGGTGCCAAATACAGTAACGGAGAGGACAGTCTGTTTCTCATGAGCTGCTTAAGGGCGGGGCTGAAGGTTTATAAAGTGCCGGTGACCATTGGTTATGAAAAAGTAAGGGAATCTACTTGGTTTACCGGATATAATACAAAATTTTTCTTTGACAGAGGTGTGCTTTATGCTCATCTCTATGGGGGGCTTGCCCATCTTATGGGGTTGCGTTTTGTAATATCCAAGCGTAAGGAAATGTGTAAGGAAATACCTTGGAAGAAGGCGTATGGCATTATAAAGGAAGGAATCAGAGAAGGTAGAAGATAAATGAATGCACCTTTATTTTCAATCATCGTGGTATCCTTGAATCCCGGTGAGAAGCTGTTAGAAACAGTAAAAAGTATTAAGAAGCAAAAGTTCACAGACTATGAAGTGATTGTAAAGGATGGCGGTTCCAAGGATGGCAGTGTTGCGCTTCTGAAGGAAGAAATGCAGAGCTGGACCATTGCGGAGGGAAAGCGTGTCCGCATCATACAAGAACCTGATTCCAGTATCTATGATGGTATGAATCAGGCTTGTAGTTATGCAAAAGGACAGTATTTTTATTTCCTAAATTGCGGGGACTATCTGAAGGAAGAAGATGCTCTTCAGAGGATGGCTCTTGCCATTGCAGACAATATTGAAAAGGCGGCGCAGATTGTATTTTTAGAGGAGCAGCCCAAGGAGGCACTTCTTTTCTATGGTGACATTTATGATGCACTGCGCAAACAGGTGGTGCCGTCAAATCCACGAATCGATGATTTCGCTTGCTATCGAAATGTACCTTGCCATCAGGCCTGCTTCTATCATAGAAGCCTTTTTGAAGAGAGAGGCTACAAGCCGGAGTATAAGGTACGTGCAGATTACGAGCATTTTCTCTGGTGTCATTTTGAGAAGAAAATACATACCCAGTATGTGCCGGTGACCTTGGCTTCCTATGAAGGTGGCGGATATTCGGAGATTCATGCAAAGCGTTCTAAGAAGGAACATAAGGAGATTACGGCTCAGTACATGAGTCTGGGAAAACGCGCTTTATATAAGGCGATTATGATAATAACGCTACAGCCGCTACGTACATGGATGGCGCAGTCGCCGAAATTGGCAGGATTTTATCTTGCGTTAAAGAAGAAACTATACAAAAATGGATAGGAGTGTCCTATGGCCCTGTTTATCGGTGTAACCGTTCTGACATTGGTTATGGCCTATTTCTGCAACAATACGTGGCAGGTACAATTGCATATGGGAAGTGGGAATAAACGCTTTTGTGGTGGACGGACAAGACAGCAGGTGTTGAATCTTTGGCTGTGCGTGGGAATCTATCTGGTGTTGACGGCTCTTTCTGCATGCAGAATTGCCAGTGGTAACGATTACTGGGAATATACGGAGATATTTAGCTTGATTGCACAGTTCCGTACGGTATCTACGGAGACGGGATTTAATTGGTTCGTGCGCGGAATGCAGGCTCTGTTTGGTAGAGATGCCTATTTACCGATTTTCGGAGTGACTTCTGCGGTAACGGTATTCTTCTTTGTAAAAGCCATTTACGATCAGGGAGAGTGGTTTTTGGGAACCATGTTCCTATTTCTGATGAACGGCTACTATTTCTCCAGCTTTAACTCTATCAGGTACTATCTGGTGCTTGGTATTGCCATGTACACCATGAAGTTTGTAATAAAAGGTGAGTATGGAAAGTTCATCCTGTGGATTTCTTTCGCCGCACTTTTCCATAAATCAGTACTTTTGGTAATACCGGTATATCTGCTTGCGAAATGGCTTGCAACCATTAAATTGAAGCCCTGGCATTATGTTGTGGGCGGCATATTTGTGTTAAGTCTTGTCCTAGGGAAAGACTTATATAGAGAGATTATTTTTTTCTTCTACAAATATTACAGGGACTCAGCCTTTGACGTGACGGATTATTCTGTAACCAATATCGCAAAATGTCTGGGAACCATTATTCTCTCAGTAATCTGTTATAAAACCGGTCTGGAAGGAAATGTGCGTAATCGATTCTATTTCTTCTTAAATATCGGTGGGCTGGTGCTTTACACAGTCGGTGCATTTATTCCTACAGTTACCAGAGTGGCTTATTATCTGGTGATTTCTCAGGTATTTTTAATACCGAATCTTTTGATGACGATGAAAGATGGCATTTGGAAAAAGATTTTTATCGCCGGCGTTACAGTAGTATTTGTGGCATATTTTGCTATGTTTTTACGGTCTGCATATAGTACGAACATCAGACTGTTACCCTATTTGAATTGGATTTTTAACTAGGTGGAGGTACATCAGTGAGAGTACTTTGGCTATGTAATATAATGCTTCCGGTGGTGGCAGAGCATCTTGGGCTGGAGGCCACTAATAAAGAAGGGTGGCTGTCCGGCCTTTCTTCTGTGATTTTGGAGAGGAAGCGCAATAATGAAATTGAACTTGCCGTAGCTTTTCCGGTAGGAAAAGAGCAGGACGGCTATGAGGAGATTATATCCGTAAATGGTAGTTCGCTGCACTGCTATGGATTCTATGAAGATACTCTTCATCCCGAGGATTATGATACCGGTTTGGAGACTCGTCTGTTGCGTATCACAGAGTCCTTTCAGCCGGATGTGATACATTGCTATGGAACGGAGTATCCTCATACACTTGCCATGTGTAAGGCGTATCCACGAAAGGATCGTATTCTGATTAGTATTCAGGGACTGGTCTCTGTATATGCCAATACCTATTTTGCAGATTTGGACGAAAAAACGATAAATTCTGCCACGTTTAGGGACTTTCTGAAGCAGGATACTTTGCTGATGCAGAAGGAAAAATACGTGGCAAGAGGTCATATGGAGGTGCTGGCAGTAAAGCTGGCGGGTAATGTGACGGGGCGTACCGCATGGGATAAGCACTATACCGAAAAGTGGCATCCCGGAGTGAAATACTATCATATGAATGAGACTCTACGGAGTAATTTCTATGATAGGAGTGAACTGTGGAATCCGGAGAATTGTGAAAAACATAGTATTTTCATTAGCCAGGGCAACTATCCTATCAAGGGACTTCACTATATGATTCTGGCGATGCCGAGGATTTTAGATAAGTATCCGGATACGAAAGTTTATGTAGCCGGAGATAGTATCGTGAATTATAGGACGTTGAAGGACAAATTGAAGATTTCTGCATATGGCAGATATCTTCGAAGGATTATGAAAGAGAATAAGCTGGAGAAGCGGGTGGTATTTCTAGGTCGTTTGAATGCGCAACAGATGAAAGCGCAGTATCTTAAGTCGGGACTTTTTGTTTGTCCTTCTACTATAGAGAATAGTCCCAATTCTCTGGGTGAAGCCATGATTCTGGGCGTACCTTGTATCAGTGCAGATGTGGGAGGAATACCCAGTATCTTCCGTAATGGTGAAGATGGTATCCTCTATTCTGGCTTTAAGACATCGAAAAACTCATTTGATAACATGTGTGATGAAAAAGACGATTCTAAAAAATGCTTGGAAAATAATGTAAAAGCGTTAGAAACAGCGGTTTTGAAAATGTGGTCGGATGAGGAACAAATGAGACGTTATTGCGAAAATGCAAGAAACCATGCAATAATAACTCATGACCAAGAGAAAAATTATAGAAAAATGATGGAAATATATGCAAAAATCAAGTCCTAAATTTATATTTGTATCAAACTACATAAATCACCACCAGATACCCTTCTGTAATGCCATGTATAAGCTGCTTGACGGAGATTTTGCTTTTTGTCAGACAGAAGAGGTAGAGCAGGAACGGGTGAATATGGGCTGGGAAGCCGGTCATGAGCTCCCGTATCTCATACGCTACGGAGAGAAGCCGGGGGAGTATCAGGAACAGATTGATAATGCTCAAGTAGTTTTCTTCGGAGGAACGGATGAGGAGAGCTATATTCAGCATCGTCTTCAGACCGGGAAAACAGTGATTCGTTATAGCGAGCGTATCTATAAAACCGGTCAATGGAAGGCCATATCTCCAAGGGGGCTTCGTAAGAAATATCTGGATCACACCAGATATCGCAAGGAACCTGTGTACATGCTTTGTTCCGGAGCATATGTGCCATCGGACTTTCATATTGTGAGGGCATACCCGGAGAAGATGCTAAAATGGGGATATTTCCCTGAGACAAAGCACTATGATGTGGATAAGTTACTGGGTGAAAAGACGCCGGGGACGATTTTATGGGCGGCGCGAATGATTGATTGGAAGCATCCCGATTTACCTATAAGAGTTGCGAAATATTTGAAGGAGCAGAAACTCTCCTTTAGAATGAATATCATCGGTGGCGGTGAATTGGAACAGTCGATGAAGCAGCTTGCAGAAGAGCTTGGTGTGTCGGATGTAGTGGATTTCTTGGGATTTCAGAAACCGGAAGAAGTACGCCACTATATGGAGAACTCAGATATCTATCTGGTGACCAGTGATCGCCGGGAGGGCTGGGGAGCTGTGGTAAACGAAGCTATGAACAGTGGCTGCGTTGTGGTAGCGAATCATATGATAGGTGCAGTGCCTTATTTGATAAAGCATGGGGAAAATGGATTTATCTACAAGGATGGGGATCAGATGGATTTATGTACAGAGGTTGAGAGGCTTCTTACGAATCGGGAGCTATGTCGCAGGCTTGGAAGAGAGGCATATAGAACCATTACAGCGCTATGGAATCCGGAAAATGCAGCCTTTCAACTGGCAGGATTTTGTATGCGACAAGGCTTTTTGACAAAAGAAGATTTGCCGGGAATTGGAGATGGTGAGGCGGCTATGTTGCAGAAAATCCCCATGGAAGGTCCCTGCTCTGTGGCGCGGGTTATTTCTGAAAATAAGATGTATGCTACTTTAGTTAAAAAATAGGAGTGAATATGACACCACTTATTACGATAATTGTACCGGTTTATAATATAATGGAGTATTTGCCGCGGTGTGTGCACAGCATTACTGCACAGACCTATACGAATCTGGAAGTGATTCTGGTAGATGATGGCTCAACGGATGGGACAGGTATGCTCTGCGATGAGCTTGCCAAGGAAGATTCACGAATTCTTGTCCTTCATAAGGAAAACGGTGGTTCCTCCAGTGCCCGTAATCTGGGACTTAGTGCTGCTAAAGGTGCATATATCGGATTTATAGATAGTGATGACTATGTGGAACCGGATATGTACGAGAAACTTTTGGCGGGCATCCAAAATTATCAGGTACAGGTTGCACAGATTGGGAGAGATGAAATCGATATGCAAGGCAATCGCTTGCCCAATATTTGTGAACCACCGGAAAGAGAACAGGTTATTGCTCAGCAGGATTTTCTGAAAGAGCTTTTGATGCATCGGGGAGATTGTTCCTTTTGCACCAAGCTTTTCGCAAGAGAACTGCTTATGGATAGAGAATTTCCGGTAGGAGTTCTTAACGAAGATTTTCACTTGCTGGTAAAGCTTCTTCCGAAGATTGGAAATATTGTCTCCTTGCCGGGACAGGCATATCATGTATTTTGCAGAGAAGGAAGTAATACCCGCAAGCAGACAGGATTCTCCAGAGTTTTTGCAGATAATATTGATAATGCAGACATGGTAGCTGAGATGGTGGAGAACAATGCTGCTATTTCACAGAGGCAGGTGGAGGAATGCGGTAAAAGCGTAACCATGACAGAAATTGCATTCCGATTTGGAGTATTCCAGAGGATTGATTATATGCTCCATATACCTATTGAACAGATGGTGAAAGAGAATGAATTCTACATGCGCGTAAAAAGATATTTGCGGGCAAATCTGGGAGCTATCTGTGCCAATTCGGTACTTACTGCAAAAAATAAGATATATGCGATACTTTTTGGTATCGCACCGAAGACGATACGAACCATTCATAAGAAATTAAAAAGGGCTGTTCCAAAATGCAAGAGTTGATTTTGGAAGTATTCCTACACCTCATTCTCCACCATAGCATTCGCATGTGGAACAGCCATTTTGTTACCATCTCTTCCGGTATTCAGTGGGAGAGCAGCCCTCCACTTTGCCGAATGCTCTGGCAAAGTAGTTGGGGTCGTCAAATCCACACTCGATGCCGATTTTTTCCACCGGAAGGTCTGTAAAGCGAAGCAGTCTTTTGGCATTGGTAATACGCATCTGCATTAGGTAATTGACTACAGAGACGCCGTATTGCTCTTTAAACAGCTTGGTCAGATAGTATTTGTCAATATAAAAACCTTTGGACAATTCGTCCAAGGTGATTTTTCTCTGATAATTTGCGTCCAGATACTCTTTTACATCTTGCAAAGAACGTTTGCGCTTTTGGTTGGGGACGGTGTTCGTAGGACGCCAGCTGTCTTCCATAAGAAATGTCAATAGTCCGGTTAATTTCTCATAAATCTTCATATCCTTTAAGTGAATGTCTGCGTCCGCAATAGAATAAAGGGATTCCACCAGGGCAAGATACCGCTCAGCATCCATGGGAGTAAACCGGGGACTACCGCCTCGTTCTAAATATTTGTCGTAAATGGCGGACATATTGGGACCATAGAAATGGACCCAGCTTAGCGTCCAGAGATGATCAGCCGTAGTGTGGGCATAGGGCTGGGAGCAGTCGATAAAGACACAGTCACCCTTCTGTAAAGGATTCTCCTTGCCATTGTATGCAAGACTGCCGTTTCCGTTCTCTACAACAAAGAAAAGGTAAGAGTTCAGGCCGCTTCGCCTGCTGGTATGTGGCTTGGTGGCAGTAAGCCGTCCCACTTCCTGCAAATGCAGCAGGTTTGTTTTGGCAAAATCAGACGGCGTATATAGTATTCTTCTGGTATGTACCAGGTCCCCTTGAAAGGTTGTTGACAGCATAATATCACCCCGATTATCATTTTTTTTGAATTTCATTCGTAAAATATCTGTTTAGGATAAAAATATCAAACCAATATTGTGCTAGTCAAGTACAATATTATCTCTTAAAATAAGGGATGAGAGTGGGTAAAATATGTGCTATTGAGTGGTGTATATTGAAAAGGAAGAGTTATGTTTGGACATATGGACGTCTTGTAAACCTGGGATGTCCGAGAAAAGGGAAGAATATGGACAACACAGCTAGGTAGCAAGGCTATATGTCCAAAAAGAAAGAAAAATAAACAAAAAAACGATAGTATATCGCAAAAACGTCAAAAAATTGGACATGAAATAAAGAGAACAAGTGTATATGTCCAAAGGGTAGGTAACATGAATTAATTAGGTATCAATGGGCTTCTGTGTCCTTGACATGGGGAGCACTTTATGGAGGAAAAATATATGAAAAAAGCCTTAATCACAGGTATAACAGGGCAGGATGGTTCTTATCTTGCAGAGTTTTTATTAGAGAAGGGATATGAGGTTCACGGAGTGATCAGACGTTCTTCCGTTGATTACAGAGAGAGGATTGCACATTTAGAAGGAGTACCGAATTTTCATTTACACTATGGCGATTTGGCAGATTCCATGAGTCTTGTAGCAGTAATTGGTACGGTCAGACCGGATGAGATTTATAATCTGGCAGCGCAATCCCATGTACAGGTTAGCTTTGATGTACCGGAATATACTGCAGATGTGGTGGCCACAGGAGTACTTAGAGTTTTGGAGGCTGTAAGATTATGTGGTTTAACAGAGACTTGTCGCATATATCAGGCATCTACTTCGGAGCTGTATGGAAAAGTGGAACAGGTTCCGCAAAATGAGGAAACTCCGTTTCACCCTTATAGTCCCTATGCAGTGGCAAAGCAGTATGGCTTTTGGATTGTGAAGGAATATAGAGAGGCTTACAACATGTTCTGCTGTAGCGGGATTTTGTTCAATCATGAGTCAGAGAGAAGAGGAGAAACCTTTGTCACTCGTAAGATTACATTGGCGGCAGCACGTATTGCACAGGGAAAGCAGGATAAATTGTACTTGGGTAATCTTTCCAGTCTCCGCGATTGGGGATATGCGAAGGATTACGTGGAATGTATGTGGCTGATTTTACAAAACGATGAACCGAAGGACTATGTAATTGCAACCGGAAAGCAGCACAGTGTTAGAGAGTTTTGTCAGTTGGCATTCCATTTTGCCGGAATTGAACTTGAATTCGTTGGGGAAGGAATTGACGAGAAAGGTATTGATAAGGCAACGGGTAAAGTATTAGTGGAAGTCAGCGAGGACTTCTACCGTCCTACAGATGTAGTGAATTTGTTGGGGGACCCTACAAAAGCAAAGACGGAGCTTAAGTGGAATCCTACCAAGACAAGCTTTGAAGAATTAGTAAAAATAATGGTAGAACACGATATGAAGAAGGTTGCAGTAGAACGTGCGGAAGAGCATATCGCGATGAATCTGGCTGAATATCTGGAGAAAGGTGTCGTAAAGTAGGGAATTCAAATGATGGAAAAAGATGCAAAAATATACGTTGCCGGACATCGGGGAATGGTGGGCTCGGCTATTGTACGAGAATTGGAAAGACAGGGATACACCAATATCATCACTCGTACTCATAGTGAATTGGATTTATGCAGACAGGATCAGGTAGAGGCTTTCTTTGCGAAAGAAAGACCGGAGTATGTATTCTTGGCAGCCGCAAAGGTTGGCGGTATCATTGCTAATCAAAGTGCGCTGGCAGATTTTATGTATGACAATATGATGCTGGAGATGAATGTGATTCACAGTGCATGGAAGAATGGGTGTAAGAAGCTGGAGTTTCTAGGTTCCTCCTGCATCTATCCGCGTATGGCACCCCAGCCCATGAGGGAGGATTGTCTTTTAACCTCAGAGCTGGAGAAAACCAATGAAGCATATGCCCTTGCTAAGATTTCAGGTTTAAAATATTGCGAGTATCTGAATAAGCAGTATGGTACAGATTACATCTCTGTGATGCCTACGAATTTATATGGTCCAAATGATAATTATCATCCTACCCATAGTCATGTGCTTCCGGCATTAATCAGACGCTTCCATGAAGCAAAGGAGCAGGGGCTTTCCTATGTGACTTGCTGGGGAGATGGTTCACCACTCCGTGAGTTTTTGTATGTGGATGACCTGGCGAATTTGTGTGTTTTTCTTATGAACAACTACAGTGGTGAAGAAACGGTGAATGCGGGTACAGGAAAGGAACTTACTATCAAAGAGCTGACAGAGTTGGTAGCAAAGGTGGTTGGTTATACCGGCGAAATCCGCTGGGATACCACTAAACCCAACGGGACTCCCAGAAAGCTTCTGGATGTATCCAAAAGTGCAGCACTTGGTTGGACTTACAAAACCGAGTTGGAGGATGGAATTCGCCTTGCATATGAGGATTTCTTAAATAACCCAATGAGAGCAGAGAGATAATATAATCGTTGATGATGGCGGAATGTTGTGCGGGGAATACCTCCCCTACGTTTGCAAAAAGAGCTGTTCACCTGTGTGGAGACACTTGTATCTCCCACAGTGTGTACAGCTCTTTCCTTGTGTCGAAGAAATGTCCCGACATGAACGGGAACGCAGACCGCCACTTTGGAAATTTCTACGCACTTTCTCTAAGTTTACAAATACAGAGATATAATTCCAAACAAAAGCCGGCCATAAAGTTCTTTCATGGGAATCCGCCTAATATGCAGACCGATAGCCGAGTGTCTAACCTTGGAAAAACACAACAAATCAAGGAACGCAATGGCAGCTTTGTGAAATTCCAGCATTTTTGAACAGTTTGCAAACGTAGGGGAGGTATTCCCCGCACAACATTCTCTGAATCAACAGTCCCTTTTATTTTGTAGGTTTCTGCACACAATACTGTTTTTATTACACAAAATGTGGTATGATAAAATTAACTATGTATAAGTGGGAGTATGCCCAAATGAAGAAAAAAAGTAGTATTCTGATTTTGTTTATGATAATAGTGGCAGTTTTGGAGCTATGTGTATTTAATTATGACGCATTGCGAAGCTGTACCAATAAGGAATATTCACCTGCCTATGTGGTGGGAGCCGGACTCACACAGCAGGAGGATGGCCGCTACCTGGTGACAGGTTCCGGTGAAGCGAA
The DNA here is from genome assembly GCA_017467845.1 of Lachnospiraceae bacterium. Taxonomy (GTDB): domain Bacteria; phylum Bacillota; class Clostridia; order Lachnospirales; family Lachnospiraceae; genus Acetatifactor. The sequence goes on from JAFUKH010000025.1 coordinate 138,814, forward strand.
TCTGCAGATTTTGGATATCCATGATAAATTGGATTATATAAGATTGGGAATTGTCTTTTATGATGCATCAGGGAATATTCAGCCGACAGATATGAAGCTGTATCTGGCTGATGAAGGACATTATAATTACTATTACCAGGGCGATATAACATCTTACGGTGATATAGAAGCACTTCAGTATCATCGGCTGCATCCCTATGGGGAAGTGGAGAAGCTTTGTGTAAACTTTAATGTTTCTGATGGCTGCTATGTGGAAATCGGTGAAGTAGAGCTGGAGGCCCGGGTGCCGTTTCAGGTGAAGCCTCTTAGAGTAATGATACTTCTTCTGGTGGCAGGATTTATTTATCTGTTTTTACCCGGAAGTGAGGTGTATGAGCAGGTACCGGATTGTAAAAATAAAAAGCAGCTGGGAGTTGTGCTCGGAATTCTTGCAGTAAACATCACTTTGATTTTGGTACTTGTCAAGGTTAACCCTGCATTTTCCGGAGATTTACGCTGGGATCATCACTATCAATACCACAGGCTGGCAGAAAGTATTCTGCAAGGACATGTATGGCTTGACTATGAGGATGCGGGAGCATTGGAAACGCTGGAGAATCCTTATGATTTTGACCTGCGTCGTGATACAGGAGTCAGTGAGCATTGGGATACGGCTTACTATGAAGGAAAGTATTATGTGTACTTTGGGATTGTTCCCGTGCTTTTGTTCTATCTGCCTTACCATATGTTGACGGGACTTGCTTTTCCTACCTGGGCAGGAGTTTTTCTTAGCATGACCGGGGTTGTGACGGGTGCTTTTTATCTTGTATACCAGCTATTAAAACGATGGTTTTCTGATACGAGCTTTGGACATTATTTATTGTTTGCACTCACTTTGGCAAATGGAACCGGTGCGATAACGCTTTCGCTGAGACCGGATTTCTATACATTGCCCATTGTACTTGCCCTGGCATTTTCGTTATGGGGCCTGGGATTTTGGCTGAAAGCATCTCTGATTTGGGAGAAAAAGAAGGTATGGGGGTACCTTCTGATAGGTTCTCTGTGTATGGCACTAACCGCCGGATGCAGGCCTCAGTTCCTTATGGGTTCTTTCCTGATATTCCCGGTTTTGGGAGCGGAGCTGCTTAGAAAATGGGGAAAGGAAGGATGGAAAAAAGCTGCCGCGGTGGCGGTTCCTTACGTAGTGGTAGCAGCGGGGCTTATGGTTTACAATTATGTCAGGTTTGATTCGCCTTTTGATTTCGGTGCGAACTACAATCTGACTACCAATGATATGACCAGAAGAGGCTTCTATCTGGGACAGATCGGAGAGGGTATTTTCCAGTATCTTTTCCAATTACCGTTGATTACCACCAGTTTCCCTTTCGTCAGAGAAACGACCATGAGTAGTGATTATTTGGGGCAAACTATTCGGGAGAGCTTCTTTGGGGGAATACTTATCAGCCATTTTATTTTATGTGCAAACTTCTGTTATGGGGGCGTGCGTAAGAGGATGAAAGCCGTAGAAACAAAGGCATTTTGGGGAACTTGCACTTTGTCGGCGCTGGTAATTTTAGTGGCAGATACAGCCATGTCGGGGATAATTGTCCGTTATATGACGGATTTTTCATGGCTACTGTTTTTGGGAGCAATTATGATACTTTTGCAGCTGCTTTCAGAGAAAGAGAAGCAAAAGAAGATTACGGTATTTTTGATTGTTGCATTTATATTCATGACAGCATTTGATTTGTTTACGGGGGTACAACTGACAGAACTGTCCGTGTATGATGCAGCAAAGTATTATGAGATAAGATATTTCTTTATGTAGTGGGGAATTACAAATGAAAAAGCGTAACCTTTCGATGGATTTGATGCGTTGTATCGCACTTATCAGTGTGGTATCCGTACATTTTTTTCAGAACAGCGGGTTTTATGATGAGCCTATGGATGGACAGCGAATGTTGGTGATGACCGTAATGCGTACAGCATTTATGGTGTGTGTGCCTTTATTTGTTATGTTGTCCGGTTATCTGATGTGTAATAAAACAGTGAGCGGCAGATATTACTATGGACTACTGAAAACCGTAGGAGTATATTTGATTGCTTGTGTAGGATGTATTATCTATCGTTCCAAGAGAATGGGCGTGGTGTTAACTGCCAAAGAATGGTTATTTTCTATATTTGATTTTTCTGCGATACCCTTATCCTGGTACGTGGAAATGTATATCGGATTGTTTCTGATGATTCCATTTTTGAACAGTATGTATCATGGACTCACAGAAGATAAGCATAAAAAAGCGTTAATTGGGACCATGCTGGTTCTGACCGCACTTCCGGGGATTTTGAATACATATAACTGGATTGTGGAAGGCTGGTGGCAGAATCCTCAGAATTTGGGGATTTTTCAGGATATCTTACCCAATTGGTGGGTGGGAATATACCCGGTCACATATTACCTGATAGGCGTGTACATTGCAGAACATAAGCCGAAGATGAATTTCTGGTTAAATGGCATGATGTTTGGTGGAAGCGTAGTGGTGTTTGGATTGTATAATTACTGGCGCAGCTATGGGGTAACCTTTGCGCCCGGCGCCTGGACGGATTGGGGAGCATTGCCTAATGTGGTAATGACAACGCTTTTGTTTGTGTGGGTGTCCAACTTTAATCTGGAGTGGTTACCGGAGTGGGGAAAGAAGCTGTTAAAGCAGCTCTCGGATCTGTGCTTCGGAGCCTATCTTGCTTCCTGGATTTTTGACCAGGAGGTGTATGCAATTTTGAATACGAGAGTTCCGGCAATGCGACTTCGTTTGAACTACTTTGTTGTGGTAGTGCCGGTGATTGTGATCTGTGCATTCCTGTTATCCTGGGTGTACAATATGATTTATAAATTGTTCTCGTTACCTGTTAGGAGACATTATGAAAAACAAACAGCAGAAGTTTATCAATATAGCGTGGCACGTAATGCCGATTCTGGGGTTGATTCTGTGGGGGATGCTGACGTGCAGCAGAAATCTGTGGTATGATGAGCTGTATTCGGCAGCGTTGATTTCCAACGGCTGGTGGGATATGCTTCGTATTACCGCGGTGGATGCTCATTCGCCCTTTTATTATGTGGGACTTCGCATCTTTAGTGGTTTGTTTGGTAACAGTATTGTTTCGATGAAGATATTTTCCCTTTGCTTTATGGTGGGATATCTGCTGATAGGAAAGTATTGGGTGAATCGCCTTTTTGATAAACAGGTCAGTGTCTGGTTTATGTTTACCTCCATTACTATGCCGATTATGTCGGTACAGGCGGGAAATGTGAGGATGTATGCGTTAGCATTGTTCTGCATGACAGTGACTGGGCTGATGGCTTATGAACTCTATTTGGAGGCCAAGCCTTGGAAATGGGTAGTATTTTGTCTGGCAGGAACCGGAAGTGTATATTGCCATACCTTCGCTATGCTCCAGACCCTCTGCATATTTATTATTTTCTTTGTGGCGTTACTTGTGTCAAAACAGTATCGTAAGGTTAAATCATTTTTGTTAAGTGGAATTGTGCTCTCGATATTGTATTCGCCCTGGTTGTGGGTGACGTATCGCCAGATGCAGATTCGCTTGGAGGAAAACGGAGGTGCGGCCGCAGACGCATCCAGACCCACCATGTACACTTTTATTGATTATTGTGCAGAGTGGTTTTCCGCATTGGAAACACCCATTCCTGTTGTGATTTTCGGCGGCATGGCCTTGGCGGTAGTGTTGGGATATTTAGCAATGGACTACATGAGAGGGCATAAGAATTACGTGGCGGGACTTGGCGTACTTGCTATTGGTGTCACTGCTCTTGTGGGCGTTCTTTTGTCGGTATATGTAAATCCCTGCTTTTTGGGCAGATATGTATTTCCGGGATTTGGTGCAGTGGCGCTCCTTTATGCTGTGGGAATGTCGCAGGTAAAGAATGGGAAGCTGCGGACGACATTGGTCGTATGTATGATTTTGCTTTTTGCGATGCAATATCAGTCAGAGCTTGCGCTGGAATATGATGACGGTTTGCAGACCTACGAGGAATTTGTAGAAGAGAATATTGCACCGGAAGATGCTGTTATAGCATCACAGATGCATTCCTCTATGCTGAGTGTGTATCATCCGGAGCGGAACTTTTATATCAATGGCTGGAAGCTGAACAAGAATCCCTTTTCTAATACACAGTCCTTTACGGAGTGGAGTCAGCTTCAGGATGTGAGCGGAGATATCTGGTACATCGGCTTTGCGGGTGAAACGCCGGCAGGCTACGAGGCGTATTGTACCTATGAAAAAACATTGGAATTTCATTATATGTATTATGATTTTGTAATTTGGAGATTGGAACCGAGATAACTATGGGACGTAAGAAAAAGAGTAAAGAAATAAGCATTATAGATGTATGTGAAGAAATTATGCGGTCAGTGTTACAGCTTCTGGCATGGGTGTATATGTTTTTGGTCATTGTAGTAATGCCCTTTTATAACACTAACGGATTTGCCAAAATCGGCACAAATAAGTATGAATTCTTCAAGATGGTTACCACCGGAATTGCATGGTTTTTCATTCCGTCGGTAATATTGTATTTGATTTGCCTACTAATACAGTGGAAGAAAAATAAAGCTGCTTTTAAGATTGGACTGTCTGTTACGGACAAGTTTGCGCTTCTTTATGGGGTAGCTGTGATTATTTCTTATTTGGTTTCTGATTATCAAGAGCTTTCTGTCTACGGAGATGCATGGCAGGGTGCATATGGGTGGTATATGGGAGCACGTACTCAGCTCACCTTGGTGGCGACCTACTTTGGAATTTCCAGATGTTGGAAGAATAAGAGACTATTATACTTTGTGCTTCCTGTGGTAGTAGTAGTATTCGGTTTGGGATATTTGAATCGCTTTGGAGTATATCCTATTGAGATGGAGGCAGCGAATCCTCAGTTTATTTCCACTATAGGAAATATTAACTGGTATTGCGGATATTTAGTTACTGTTTTCTTTGCCATTATCGGTTTCTGGCTGACGACAAAATTGGACAAGAAGTGGCAGCAGTATTCGCTGCTCGCTTTAATGGTGCTTGGCTTTGGCACGCTGGTGACCCAGGGGAGTGCCAGCGGTATTTTTGTGCTGGTGGTTATGGTGCTGGTTTTATACCTTTTAACCATGAGGGAGGGAGTTTTGCAGGAGCGTTTCTGGCTTTTGTGCAGTCTGCTTTTTCTGGCGTGTTGCGTGACCTTGATTATACGAAAAGTTTTTTCTGTGGAAGTTACTTACCAGGATGGATTGATGGATATTCTTACCGCTACGCCTCTTCCGGTAATATTTTTGGTAATCTGTGCAGGGATGTATTTCCTTGTACACAACTTGAATGTGAAAAAGGCATATCCGGTTAAAGTATTTGAGACTCTTGGCTATATTGGAGCCGGAATGGCAATACTTTTGCTGGTGGGATACATTTTCTTACTTGCACTTAACACTTTAAGACCCGGTTCTATCGGACCTTTGTCAAATATGGGGGCATTCATTTTTGACGCTGCGTGGGCGACCAACCGAGGGGCAACCTTCCGCGCGGGAATGGAGACATTTTTAGGACAGGATATCGTTGGTAAGCTCTTTGGTGTGGGACCTGATTGTATGTCTATGTATATACATACCAAAGGAAGTGAAGAATTATCACTGATTCTTGCAACACGTTTTAACACGCAAATCCTGACCAATGCACATTGTGAATGGCTGACTGTTCTGGCCAATACCGGAATTGTAGGTGCAGTAGGATACATCGGTATGGTTGTCAGTGCAATTGTACGATTTATAAAGGCGAAAGAGAAGGATTCCCTGATTTTCGCATGTGGTCTGGGGCTGCTTGCCTTTACCATTAATAATGTATTCAGCTTCCAGCAGGCGATGAATACAACTACCATGTTCCTTGTACTGGGGGCAGCAGAAGCACTGCAGAGACAGTCAAAAAATGAGAAATAGAGAAGAAAAGAAATGAAGAAATTAAACGAGATTAGAGTGGGAATCCTAGGAATTCCTGTCAGCAGAATATTGTTCCTGATTGTGGTGGATGTGGTGTCCATCTTAATCGCATCCTTCTTAAGTTTATATGTTCGCTACGAATTTCAATTGATGGAGGTACCCTCTCACTTCTGGGAAGGCATTTTGAAAGCTTACATTCCTAATGTAGTTATTACTTTGATAGTGTTTCATATTTTTCACCTATATAACAGTGTGTGGAGATATGCATCCGATACAGAAGTGGTAAATGCAATACTTGCGGTGGTAATCTGTGCTGCGATGCAGCCGGTGATTTTCTGGCTGCTTGATACCTATGAGCCCAGAAGTTACCCATTCTTCTACGGAATGTTTCTGGCTATATTCAGCTGCGGCGTACGCTTCAGTTACCGTGTGCTTCGAATGCTGCAGAAGAGACGTCTGGATAAGACAGGTGCGGTTGTGCGCAGACAGGTGATGATTGTTGGTGCAGGTGCCAGTGGAAGCGCCATTTTGAAGGAAATTGAAAGCAGTGGTTTCCTTAGTCATAAGGTGGCATGCTTTATTGATGATAATGTAAATTGTCAGGGAAAGTATCTGCGTGGTGTACCCATTGTGGGCGGCAGAGAAGTGATTATGGAAAGCGTAGAAAAGTATGCCATTGATGAGATTATCATCGCCATTCCTTCCGCCAGCAGAGCAAAGCTGAAGCCCATCGTAGAGATTTGTAAGGAAACCGGTTGTCGTATCCGCATCTTACCGGGCATGTATCAGCTGATTAATGGAGAAGTGAATGTATCCCAGCTTCGAGAGGTACAGATTGAGGACTTACTTGGCCGTGATCCTATTGAGGTTAATGTAGATGAGATTCTGGGATATGTGAAGGATAAAGTTGTGCTGGTTACCGGTGGCGGTGGTTCTATCGGTAGCGAGCTTTGCAGGCAGATTGCAACACATAGTCCCAAGCAGCTGGTTATCCTAGATATTTATGAGAACAATGCTTATGAAATCCAGCAGGAGCTTAAGCAGAAGCATCCGGAGCTGAATCTGGTGGTACTCATTGCATCCGTGCGCAATACCGACCGTATGGACAAGATTTTTGCTACCTATAGACCGGATATCGTATACCATGCTGCGGCACATAAGCATGTACCTCTTATGGAGGACAGTCCGAATGAGGCTATCAAAAACAATGTGTTCGGTACGTGGAAAACTGCTATGGCAGCGGACAAGTATGGTACAAAGAAATTCGTGTTGATTTCCACGGATAAGGCAGTAAATCCAACCAATATCATGGGTGCTTCCAAGCGTATCTGTGAGATGGTGATTCAGAGCATGAACCGCAAGTCTAAAACCGAGTACGTAGCAGTACGTTTTGGTAATGTACTTGGAAGTAATGGCAGCGTGGTGCCTCTTTTTAAGAAACAGATTGAAGAGGGAGGACCGGTCACGGTAACCCACCCGGACATTATCCGTTACTTTATGACCATTCCGGAGGCGGTATCGCTGGTGCTTCAGGCGGGAGCTTATGCCAAAGGTGGTGAGATTTTCGTTCTGGATATGGGCGAGCCTATGAAGATTCTGGATCTTGCCAAGAACCTGATTAAGCTGTCAGGGTATCGTGTGGATGAGGATATTCAGATTGTATTTACGGGTCTGCGTCCCGGTGAGAAGATGTATGAAGAGCTTCTTATGAACGAGGAAGGACTTAAGGAAACTGCCAATAAAATGATTTACATCGGTAAGCCTATTGAGTATGATGATGCGTTATTCGGGAAGCAGCTGGAAGAGCTACGCGAGGCTTCCTCGGATGAGACAAGTGACATCCGTGCAATGGTGAAAAGCATTGTATCCACATACACTTATGAAACGAAAAAGGATTAGAGATAGATGGTAATAGTACTCTTAAATTGGCTGTACGTGACGGTGACCGTATTTGGTCTGGGAGTCGGTGTGGCAGCCTTTGTAAAGAAGGCCTTTGGATATAGAATCAAGAATATAGACAGCCTTTTGATGGCAGGGCTTATTGTTACCTGTGCTTATGCCCAGTTTTTCAGCCTGGCGTATAAGGTGAGTCTTCTTTGCAATGTAATCATGGTGATTGTCGCCTTGATTCTTCTGCTGTGGAATCGTAAGCCGGCGGGTGAGTATTTATCAGACCTGTGGCATCATACCACATGGAAGCGGAAGCTGGTAGTTGCAGTACTGGTGCTGATTTGGGCGTATTTTTCTTCCAGGGGTTACATTCATTATGACAGTGATTTGTATCATGCCCAGAGTATTCGTTGGCTGGAAGAATATGGGGTAGTCCCCGGTCTGGGCAATTTACATGAGAGATTTGCGTATAACAGCTCATCGTTCGCATTAAATGCCTTGTACAGCTGGGCGTTTATGCTGCCTCAGTCCCTGCATACCATGAGTGGTTACCACGCACTTGTTTTGAATATTGCAGTACTTGATATTGCAAAGGTGGTTAAGCGCAGAAGGATGCTGGTGTCTGATTTTGGATGCGTAGCCGCGATTTACTACCTGACAACCATAACGGAGGAAGTGGTTTCCCCTGCATCGGATTACTCTATTATGTGTGTGATTTTATGGATTGTCATACATTGGCTTCGTATCTTGGAGGAGGACCGGGAAAAGGATGGCTTACAGAGCATTGTGCCCTATGCCCTTCTTTGTGTAGTGGGATGTTATGCGGTAACACTAAAATTAACAGCAGGTCTGATTCTGATTGTGCTTTGGAAGCCCGCCACTTATCTGATAAAAGAGAAAAAGTGGAAGGATATTGGTATTTATATATGCATGGGTCTTCTGGTGGTGGCACCTTGGATGATTCGTACAGTGGTGATTTCCGGATGGCTTTTATACCCTTTTTCTGCGCTGGACATATTTAACTTTGATTGGGAAATGAGTAAGGAAGTTGTGGATTTTGACAGTGCCTGTGTAAAATCCTGGGGAAAAGCAATCTATGATGCCACCAGAGCGGATGCACCGATTAGAGAATGGTTTGGAAATTGGTTTCATGCAACCTTATCCGGAACGGAAAAGCTATTGATTCTGGCGGATTTTACCTGTATCCCTGTGATGCTTGTGCTGGGAATCGTAGCACTATTAAAGAAGAATAAGGAGCTGGGTGAGTACTTTTTAGTACTTCTTGCCATGGCAGCGTCCTTCCTGTTCTGGTTGAACAGTGCACCGCTGATGCGCTACGGTTATTCTCATGTGCTTCTATTAACATTTATTACTGTTGGTGTACTTTTGCAGCGCATCAAAGGAAATTATTTTGTGTTTTTTGTCATTAGTGCCTACGGAGTTTACAAATTGTTTACACAAGTGGATTATATTATGGATAGCAGATATGCACCATATTACTTGTGGCAACAGGATTATAATACCTACGAGCTGAATACATATGAAGTAGGAGGGATTACCTTCTATAGCCCGGTAGGAGGCGACAGAACGGGATATGAATCCTTCCCGGCTGCCCCCGGTAGTAATCATATTCAACTTCGGGGTGAGACATTGGAAGAGGGATTTCGACGCTAGTATTTATCAGGAAACAATAGACATTCTGTGTATCCCATCCTTTCTAAAGGTGACTTGCCACCGCATCGGAACCATTAGAAAGGATGGGATGCATAGGATGTCATGGGGTTGGAAGAATTTGTAGGATGAATTATGGAGGAATGTTATGTACAATGTGGTGAAGAGAGCGATAGATTTCATACTTTCCCTGTTGGGGCTGATAATTCTCTCTCCGGTATTTCTGGTGCTGATTCTGGCCATCAAGCTGGATTCGCCGGGACCGGTGCTCTTTAAACAAAAGCGAGTGGGAATTCATAAAAGTCACTTTATGATTTTAAAATTCCGTACCATGCGCATCGACACACCTAAGGATATGCCCACCCATCTGCTTCAGAATCCGGAGCAGTACATAACCAAGGTCGGAAAGTTCCTTCGTAAGACCAGCTTGGATGAGCTTCCTCAGATTGTGAATATTTTAAAGGGCGACATGGCGGTGGTAGGCCCCAGACCTGCTCTTTGGAATCAGTTTGATTTAATTGAAGAGCGGGATAAATATGGTGCTAACGATATTCGTCCGGGACTGACCGGATGGGCGCAGATCAATGGTCGTGATGAACTGGAAATCCCGGTAAAAGCAGCACTGGACGGAGAATATGTAAAGAAAATGGGACCTTTGATGGATTTGCGTTGCTTTTTCGGAACCTTTGTCAGTGTCCTTCGGGCAGAGGGTGTAGTTGAGGGCGGAACCGGCTCCATGAAAAAGGAAGAAAAATAATGAAACGAATCTTGATAACCGGTGCCGGAAGCTATATCGGTACCAATGTAGAGAATTATTTATGCAGATACAATGGGGCTCAGGGCAGGGAGCTTTACGTGGTGGATACTCTGTCACAGCTGGAAGATAGCTGGAAAAACGTAAATTTTGCCTGCTATGATACCATTTTTCATGTGACAGGTATTGCTCATGCGGATACCGCTAAGGTATCTGAGGAAACCAAGGCTTTATATTACCGGGTGAACTGCGATTTGGCGGTAGAAACCGCAAAAAAAGCCGCAAGAGAAGGGGTAAAACAGTTTATCTATATGAGCAGTGTTATTGTCTATGGAGAGAGTGCGCCCGTAGGTAAGACGAAGTGTATTACACCGGAGACTCCTCCGGCCCCGGCCAATTTCTACGGAGACAGTAAGCTTCAGGCAGAGCTTGGATTATCTAAGGTGACGGGGATTAAAATGGTTATTTTAAGGCCCCCCATGATTTATGGAAAGGGCAGTAAAGGAAATTACCCATTGCTTTCAAAGCTTGCAAGAAAGCTTCCCTTCTTCCCCACCATTCAGAATCAGCGAAGCATGCTCTATGTGGAGAATCTGTGTGAATTTGTAAGGCTTATGATAGAACAGGAGCGAGAAGGTGTCTTTTTCCCGCAGAACAGGGAATATACCTCTACCGCAGATATGGTACAGCAGATTGGGGCTGTGCATGGCAGGAAAATACTTGGGCTGGGGATACTGAATCCTTTTGTCGGTCTGCTATCTAAAGTGCCGGGGAAAATCGGCCGAATAGTTAACAAGGCCTTTGGAAGCTTAAGCATTGAAGAGAGTATGAGCGACATTGGGGAAGACTATCAGATATATTCTTTGGAAGAGAGTATACGTAAAACGGAGGAATAAACGTGCGTGTATCAGTGGTGACCATCTGCTACAACAGCAGTGAGTTTATTGAGCGGACAATTGAGTCTGTGCTTGCGCAGACAAATAAGGATATTGAGTATCTGATTATCGATGGAGCCAGTAAGGACAATACGGTGGAGATTGCGGAGAGCTATCGCAGCCGTATGGAAGCGGCCGGAATCATTTATCAGATTTATTCAGAGCCGGATAAGGGTATTTACGATGCCATGAACAAAGGTATCCGGAAGGCTAGCGGTGATGTTATCGGCCTTTTAAACAGCGGTGATGTATATGAAGATATTGCGGTGGAAACAGCGGTGAAGACCTTTGCAGAAACCGGATGTGAGTTGATGTTTGCCAATATCCGCATGATTAAGACGGATGGCAGCAGCTTTGTGAAAAAGGCAAGGCAGAGAGGTTTTCAGACCTCCAGAGATTGGAACCATCCTACCACATTCGTAAAAGGAGATGTCTATAAGGCCAATCCGTTTCGGATGCTGGGAATACATGATGATTATGGTTTCTACCTGCAGATGCGAAAGCAGGGCAGGAAGATTGTGACGGTAGACAAAGTACTGGCAAGTTTTTATATGGGCGGTGCCAGTAACAATAAGAGCTTTAAAGCGGCAAAGAAGAGAATTATGGACCGGTACAAGTATTGTTACCGGATGAATGGATACAGTAGGCTGTACATGCTGGAATGTATAGCTATCGAAGCAGCCAAGATGATTCTTGGATAAAAACGAAAGGTGAGAGAATGAAGAAATTTTTACTACTGATTGCAGGTGCGCTGCTGGCAGGCACGGTTGTAACGGCAGCAAATAACTCCATGAAGGCTAATGCACTGACTCCTGAGCATCAGCAGTGGCTGGATGCGGCAGCGGCAGTGCTGGATGAAAAACTGGCGGAAGACCCTATTATGGCGGTTATTTATCTGGCGGATAAATATCCCCTGTACAGTCAGCCGGGACAGCAAGGAGACAAGCTTACCGAATTAAATAGCGGTACCACAGTATATATTCATGATGTGGCGATGACTGATTCTGCGGAATATATGGCAGGCTTTGACACATGGTATCAGGTAAGTGCATGGCAGGGTGGAACGGAGTATGCGGGCTATGTAAACCGCGCACATCTGGCGATTTCCGATGAAGATTTCTTACAGTGGGAGATTGACTTTGGAACCAATCCGGCGGCTTATGAAATCAATCCGTTGGCTGAAGGGGTGACTATAGACTACTCGGACGTAGAGCAGTTCCCGGCAAGCTATCAGACATATCTAAGAACACTGAAGGAACAGCATCCCAATTGGATTTTTGTTCCGCAGTTTACGGCGCTTGATTGGGATTATGTTATTGAAGAGGAGCTGAAGGGTGAGCGAAGCCTGATTGAGGTCTCCAAGGGGGGCTATGTGTATGATAATGTACACAGTCCGGGCTGGGGCTTTGCTTCCAGAGAAGCACTGCAATACTACATGGACCCGAGAAACGGACTTACCCAGGAGAGAATATTCCAGTTTGAGCAGCTTACCTATAATGCGTCATATCATACCGAGGCAGCCTTGGGAATCTTCCTGAACAATACCTTTATGGGTAACGGAGCGTTGATGCCTGGAACGGCACTGACTTATGCCCATGGCATCTGGGCAATCGGTGCGGAAGCTACCCAGAATGTGAGCCCGTTCCATCTGGCGGCGCGTATCTATCAGGAACAGGGACAGGGAACATCTCCCCTTATCTCCGGTACCTATCCGGGCTATGAGGGGTATTACAATTTCTTCAATGTGAGAGCCTCAGGAAGGACCAATGAGGAGATTTATGTAAATGGTTTGACCTATGCAAAGGAACAGGGCTGGAGTGACGGTTATTATTCCATCCTTGGTGGCGCAAAAATCTTGGTGCAGAACTATATTTCCAAGGGACAGGATACCTTGTATTTGCAGAAATATAATGTAATCGGTTCCCATCATGCGCTGTTTACACACCAGTACATGCAGAATATCGTAGCACCTACCAGCGAGGGAATCAGTACCTACAGACTGTATCGTGATTCGGGTGCACTGGAGAATTCCTTTGTATTTAAGATTCCGGTGTATAATAACATGCCGGAGGCGACATGTGCTTATCCGGAAAGCGCTACCAGAGTGGCACTGGAGATTCCGGAGGGCTACAGTGAGGCAGTGATCCATGTGGATGGTGTAGCTTATACCGCTGAGAAGCGTAACGGACAGTTTATTGCAGAGATTGGGCACAAGGATGCCAAGACGGCGGTGCTTTACAGCTACAATGAAAGTGGCGTGCCTATCGGTATGAAGGTGTGGGTGCTGGATTATAAGGACAAGTATTATCAGGCAACTTTGGCTGAGGAATTCACGGATGTGCTTTCCTATCATGGTTTTTCTATCAGAATCACCGGAAAGTCCGGTATCCGCTTTAAAGCGGGTATAGCCCAGAACGTAAGGGACAGCTTCCTTGCAGGCAATTATAATGGTTATACCTTATCAGATTACGGCAGTATCGTTATGTATGAGTACAATCGTGGTACGTACCCATTTATCAAGGGGGGAGAAAAGGTTGTACAGGGCATGGCCTATGGAATTAAAGCGGACGGAACCCTGGTAGATAATGTATATGCTGTTGTGGATGACAGGACACAGTTTACCATGGTATTCGTGGGACTTCCAGCAAGTGAATATAAGTCTACATTTGCATTCAGAACCTATCTGACTGTGCAGAAGGATGGCGTGGAACGTACCATCTACGGTCCGGTTCGCTCCAAGAATATATATGAATTGGCAGAGCAGGCCATTGGGGCAGGCTTCTATCAGGAGGGAAGTGATCAGCAGAATTTCTTGCGGAAGCTGATAGCTGACGGTGATGCGGCAGAGCTGGAAAAACAGCAGAATGCAGCTGCGACAACACCCCAGCCTACGGAAGCCCCTGCAGTAACAGAGGCCCCTGCAGTGACGGAAGCCCCAACAGTAACGGAAGCTCCTGCGGTAACAGAGGCTCCTGTTGCAACAGAGCAGCCTGTGGAAAACCAGGCACCGGCAGCGTAAATTAAATGACAGAGTTCGCATATGCGGAAGAGATTGGAGATTATGAAGAAAAAGACAATTGTATTACTGATAACAAGTTCATTAATGGCATCTGTGCTGACCGGTTGCGGTGACCTGCACGTAAGGGAAGAGTTTGTTCTTGCGGAGAACCGTGTGGAAACCACGGTGGCTCCGGCAGAAACCGCTCAGCCGACGGATGAGCCGGAGGTAACGGAAGAGCCCATAGTGGCAGAGCTTTCGCCGGTACAGGAGCTGGAACTTAGATACTCCAGCGGAGATTTTCAGGCCACAGATTTATATAGCTTGGGAAGTCTCTATTTAGAGCAGGGACAGATAAAAAAGGGCCGTGATATGCTGGAAACAGCACTTCTCCTTTATGGTGAAGAAGAGACGAAAACTCTTCTTGCCGGTGTGACGGTGAATGTGGCAGAAGAGTCTGTAGCTGTACAGGAAAAGATGAACCAGCTTGCAACCAATTTTGAACTGGAAGAATTGGAAAATGAAGTGGTGGGTATGATACTGGCAGATGATTGGTATGAAACCATGCTGCCGGGAGTGGCGTTAGAGAATCGTAGCTACTATCTGCAGAAGGGAGATACTCTTTACTATGTGCAGGTGGGTAAGAATGAAAGCGGCAAGAGCTACACCACCATTACACGTACTATGGGTGAAGCGGTAACAGTCATCCGTATGGAGGGGAATACCTTACAGCGAGTGGATTCTCAGCTGAAGAACGGTAATCTGGACGGAGCCTTCGAAAGCTGGATGGTGGATAAAAATACCAGCGATGTCGTGCATGAAACCGGTACTTTTGCAGAAGGAAAGTATGTAGGAGACTATAGCGTAGGAATCCGTTGGGGAAGTGAATCGAGTGATTTCTTTACCTTGTGGACATCAAAAGAAAATAAAAAAATGACGTCTTATATCGGAAATTTTGACGAGAATGGAAAGACTACGGTTGACCAGAAAAATGCCGGAAAGGTAAGACGTACTGCCGGCGAGGGCAGTGATAATCCTATCATTTATGCGCAGAACAGTGACGGCAGCAGATGCCTTTTTGTAGATGGCGGAGAAGGCGGCACTGCAGAGCAGATGGTATTTGACGTGACCGTTTTTGATGTACCTCAGGTTCCTTCCTTTGAGACATATGAACCGGTGGTAGAGGAGGATTCCACTGCAGGAATTTTACAGCAGGGTCAGACCTTAAGCAGTGACCAGCTGAAGGTACGTGTGTTTGATGGACAGATTCAGATTTTTGACGGAACCAGCTGGTACAATATGGGTAGTGTAGAAGCTTACGTGGCTCAGGATCCCATGACCTCCCTTAAGGAACAGGCGATTCAGGATGCCATTGCAAGGGCAGAGGCTCAGCAGCAGGAGGAAGAGCAGCAGACTGATATCTCTATCCGCAGTGCGGGAAGCGTGGCAGTAGCGACGCCGAAACCGACCCAGAGACCGGTAACGGTAACGCAGGCACCTGCAACACCTGCGCCGACTCAGGCTCCTGTGGTACAGCAGCCGAGTAACCCGGCACCTCAGCCCCAGCAGCCTGCGGCAACGCCGGCACCGACACCGGTACCTGTGACACCTGCACCTGCAACTCCGGCACCGACTCCGGAACCAACGCCGGCACCTACTCCTACTCCGGCGCCTACCGAACCACCGGCAAATGATACGGATGCAGAGTTTACTCCGGATATGATGTAATGATACCAGGGTCAAAAGGTCATGTATTTCGTGCTTGCACGAAAAGACATGACTTTGGGACCAATAATGTTTATTAAGGGGCGTCCTTGTGATGCCCCTTTAAAATGTGAAAAGCCAAATAACCGAAAAAAAGCAAGCCAAATAACCGAAAAGAATGACGCCAAATAACCGAAAAGTATTGCTAAAATTGAGTATTATGGTTATACTAGTAAGCAAGAGGTGGTGTTTGTGAGAGAATATAAAACAAGAATTGCAGATGAATTGATAAAAAAGAAACTAAAAGGTAAAGGTGCGGTCTTAGTAGAAGGACCCAAATGGTGTGGTAAAACAACAACATCTGAGGAATTGGCAAATAGTGTCTTGTATATGTCAAAACCGGATAGTGTAAAGCAGAACCTGATGTTAGCAGATATTAGTCCTTCGCTATTGTTAACAGGTGAGGTACCGAGATTAATAGACGAATGGCAGATTGCACCTAAATTGTGGGATGCGGTTCGATACGAGGTTGATCATAGAAGTGAGGAAGGACAATTCATCTTAACAGGTTCGGCGGTGCCGGCAGAGTCTGATGCCATGCAGCATACCGGTACCGGAAGATTTGCATGGGTATTAATGCGTCCGATGAGTCTCTTTGAGTCAGGAGAATCAAATGGGAGTGTAAGGCTAAAGGACTTATTTGAAACTCCGGAAAAGATTGCTGCAATCAATGCATTGAATTTACAGAAGATAGCTTTTTTGGTGTGTAGAGGTGGTTGGCCTCGTGCTACATTCATGGAGGATGAGGTTGCATTAGAGCAGGCATATGATTATTATGATGCAATAGTGAATCAAGATATATCCAGAGTGGATGGGGTCAGAAGAAGTGCGGAAAGAGTAAAAACACTAATGCGTTCTTATGCCAGAAATCAAGGAGGACAGGTTTCTAATGCCATGTTAAAGGCGGATATGCAGGCAAATGACGCGGATTCATTGGATGAGGATACAGTGATGTCATATGTTAATGCACTAAAGAAAATCTTTGTCATAGAAGATATGCCGGCATGGAATCCGAATCTTAGGTCTAAAACAGCGATTCGTACAGCGGATACAAGATACTTTATCGACCCGTCCATAGCGGTGGCAGCGTTGGGACTTGGACCGAATGATTTGATATATGATTTGGAAACGTTTGGCCTTTTATTTGAAACGATGTGTATAAGAGATTTGAGAGTGTTTGCTGATGCATTGGGAGGTTCGGTATATCACTATCGCGATAAAAGTGGGCTTGAATGCGATGCTGTGATTCACCTCAGAAATGGCAGTTATGGCCTGGTGGAAATAAAAATAGGTGGAGAAGAGGCTATCGAACATGGTGCGACAACATTGAAGTCTCTAAGGGAAAAAATCGATACAGATAGAATGAAAGCACCGGCTTTTTCTATGGTATTGACTGCTGTTGGAGATTATGCATACAGAAGAGAGGACGGAGTTTATGTGGTGCCGATCGGATGCTTGCGAGATTGAGTGTGAGGTTAAAGATATATAATGAAAATTCTACAAATCAACAGTCACTACAACCAAGGTGGTGCAGCGAAGATTGTGACATGTATCCATAGACAGCTCTTGAAAGAAGGAGTGGATTCCAGAGTCGCCTATGGTAGAGGTGAAGTACAAAAGGAACAGGGTGTTACCATGTATGGTAACACCCTTGGTGTGCTTTTATCGGCACTCCTTAGCCGTGTGAGCGGGTATAGTGGATACTTTAATCGGCATGCAACCAAGAAGCTTATCAAAGAAATCGAGGCTTTTAAGCCGGATGTTATCCATATGCATGCCCTTCATGGCTATCATTTGCACATTCCTATGCTCTTTGAGTATATTAACAAGCATCAGATTCCGTGGGTGTGGACCTTTCACGACTGCTATGCTTTTACAGGGAATTGTGGTTATTACTTTGATTGTGACCGTTGGAAGGATGGCTGCGGTGATTGCCCATATATTCATAATTATCCGAGCAGTTTGTTTTTTGATAGCACTGCAAAGCAGTGGAGTCGCAAGAAAGAGCTTTTTACCGCATCTGCGAAGGGCGTGGTAGTAGCACCCTCCCGATGGCTTACGGAGGAAACGAAGAAGTCCTTCTTTGGCAAGTACCCCTGCCTGACCATTCATAATGGAATTGATACAGAAGGCACCTTCTATCCGAGAAACAGAGAGGATGCGAGAGAGAAGTATGGATTCTCTTCACGAGATAAGGTGGTACTTGGAATCGCAGTGGGCTATAAAGACCCAAGAAAAGGGGCAAAATACATTTTGCAAACGGCAAAGGATTTGGGAGATGAAGCAAAGGTGGTTCTTATCGGCTGGAATAGTGAGAATGACAGCATGCTGGAGGGATTGACCAACGTAGTGACCATTCCCAATACTAAGGATGCGGATATGTTGGCAGAGTATTATAGTCTGGCGGATGTGTTTGTCATCCCGTCTTTGGCAGAGAATTATGCCACCACCACCATCGAGGCGCTTGCCTGCGGAACCCCGGTAGTGGGTTTTGATGCGGGTGGAATCCCGGAGCAGTTGGAAGCGGGAATGGGCATCGCAGTACCCAGTGGAGACCAAGATGCTTTTACAGAAGCGGTGCAAAAGGTGCTACGAGGAGAAACGGAGCTCCTGACGAGGGAAGAACGCAGTGAGAGAACCAGAGAGGAAAATTCCCTGGCAAAGATGACGGAACAGTATAGGAGATTGTATGAAGATATCAGTATGCATGGGGCTGTATAATGGCGCAAAATATATACAACAGCAATTGCAAACCATATATGAGCAGAGTGTGCGACCGGATGAGGTAATCCTGTGTGATGACGGGTCCAAGGATAGCACTGTGGAGATCGTGAAAAGCTTTATTAAAAGCAATAATCTGCAGGATTCTTGGAAAGTATATTGTAATGAGGTTAACAAAGGCTATCCGGATAATTTTTATTATGCCATGAGTCTGTGTGGCGGTGATGTGGTGTTTCTTGCAGATCAGGACGACCTGTGGCACAAGGATAAGATAAAAGTGCTGTCAGAGCATCTGGAGGCAAATAGAGACACTAAATGCGTTTGCTGTAAGTTTGAACTGGTGGATGAAGCCGGAGCCAATATCCATACCGTGATGGCACCGACGACCAGCGGAGAAAGCAAAGCTGCCCGTCAGGTGACCATTGAAGATGTATTCTATAAATGTGAGTGGCCGGGAATGGTTATGGCGTACCGGAATGAATGGTATAAATCCTGGGCTCCCGTCGAAGGTGAAACAAAGATACCTCATGACTTTCTGGTGTGTGCAAGGGCATCAGAAGAAAATGGATTCGTCCAGCTGGATGAGACGCTGGCTTACCACAGGCGTCACGAGAATAATACCGGTGGGGAAGAACATCGCATCAGTAGGCTCTTAAATAAAGAAAGGAAGCTGAAAGAGATAGAGGATTATCTGAAAATCCTGGAGGACTTTCAGAAGGATGTTCTCGCCACTGAGCGAGGAAAAAACGCATTGGAAGATAAGCTCACATCCATGCAGGGCAGATACGAGGCTCTAAAGTCCGGAAAGGTTAT
Source organism: Lachnospiraceae bacterium (assembly GCA_017467845.1). Lineage (GTDB taxonomy): Bacteria > Bacillota > Clostridia > Lachnospirales > Lachnospiraceae > Acetatifactor. Next base: position 158,317 of record JAFUKH010000025.1, read on the forward strand.
CAAAGTGCTGGGAAATGCGTGGAGAAACCGGAAGCAGACCAGAGTGGCGACGGTGGTGTGCGATGTGGTGATATGCAAAGGGGAGTAAGGAATGGTCCTCTGTCAAGATTTAGTGCAAATTAAAATGGGAGATTTTTCCTTCTAACTCGCTTTCTTCTGTATTCCATCATTGGATACACATAAATATAAATTTTCGAATTCATTTGGAGACATGTAGTTGTTATGGCTATGAA
>JAFUKH010000026.1 GCA_017467845.1 Lachnospiraceae bacterium
AGCTCCAGAGAGATTGTGAATTCCATCAAGGAGAAGCTGTTTGTTCTTCCTGAGGATACCTTATGCTATCCAGGACATGGGGAGAGTACAACCATCGAGCACGAGAAGAAGTACAACCCATTTGTTTAACTCAGAGCAATACAGATTCATGAATAATAGACCGAGTAAGTTTACTTACAGAGGTCTATTTTCATGAAGATACATGGCGAGAGCCATGTATGAGCAAAAGGAAAGCCTCGTAGAGGCGATTTTGCGAACTGGCTCTGAACATTAAGGAGAAACTATGGTAAATGTAAAGTTAAATTTATCCAATTATGAATATGATGTACATTCTCTGGTGAAGTCTTTCTATCCGGAGGACGGGGTGAAGGTATATAGTCCGGAGACGAAAGCAGAGGCACCGGAGGAGTTTGAGCTGGAGATTTTAATAGAAGATACCGGCGCAAGCATTTCTTTTAAGGAAGAGGAGGAAGCCTCCCACTGGGTATATACCGAAGTGGATGAGAAGTTTAAGGATGGCTTTAAACGCTTCCTCTACAGAGCACTGTGCAGGGCAACCGGAAAGGAACTTCCATGGGGAAATCTGACCGGTATTCGTCCCACTAAGATTGCCTACGGTATGTTGGACGAGGGCAAGAGCGATGAAGAAATTATTGATTTCTTGAAAGAGAGTCATTATGTCAGTGAAGAGAAGAGTCTCTTAAGTATTGATATCGCCAAGAGAGAGAAAGAGCTGTTATCCCACCTGCACTATGAAGGCGGCTACAGTTTATATGTGGGTATTCCATTCTGCCCCACGACTTGTCTGTATTGTTCCTTTACCTCCTATGCCATTGCAGCATATCGCCAGGTAGTAGAGGAGTATGTGGACTGTTTAATCAAAGAGATGGATTATGTATCGAAGCGGTATGCCCATAAAATTCTGGACACGGTATATATTGGCGGCGGTACGCCTACCACGCTGGAAGCAGAGCAGCTGGACAGACTGATTACTGCATTAAAAGAGAAATTCGATTTCTCTACTGTGCAGGAATTTACCGTAGAGGCGGGACGTGCGGATTCCATTACCAGAGAAAAGCTGGAGGTGCTTTATAAGCATGGGGTAACCCGTATCTCCATCAATCCTCAGACCTTTAAGCAGGAGACATTGCAGATAATAGGCCGAAGACATACGGTAGAGCAGGTGATAGAGGCTTACCATATGGCAAGGGAAATCGGCTTTGACAATATCAACATGGATTTGATTTTAGGCCTTCCCGGAGAGCTGGAGGAGGATGTACAGCGTACTATCGATAAGGTGGTAGAGCTTGCACCGGATTCCTTAACAGTCCATTCTCTTGCAATCAAAAGGGCATCCAAGCTGAGCCAGTGGATCATGGAAAATGGTGTAAAGACCTTACATAATACCGATGAGACTATGAAAATTGCAGCAAGTGGTGCGAAAGCTCTTTCCATGGAGCCATATTATCTGTATCGACAGAAAAATATGTCCGGCAATTTTGAAAATGTGGGATACGCTCTGCCGGGGAAGTTTGGTATTTACAACATATTGATTATGGAAGAGAAACAAACTATCGTGGCATTGGGAGCAGGAAGTATCACCAAGCTTGTTCTGCCGGATGGTAGAATCGAGAGATGCGACAATGTGAAGGATGTGAAGCTTTACATTGAGAAAATCGATGAGATGTTAAAACGCAAGGAAGCATTGTTCTCCATGGAGGCGTAGACAGTGCTTGCGTTACGCAAGGAAGAGCTGTTTTCCTTAGAGAAATAGCGGTGAAGAGTTGACAGACCAGCCCAAAGTATATATATTATTCATAGAAAAAACGTGTAAAAATGAGGGATAGATTATGGCATTAAGTAAGAAACCGGTTACCGGTATGAAGGATATTTTACCGGAGGAAATGCAAATCAGAGATTACGTGATGGGTGTTATCAAAGAGACCTATGCGAAGTTTGGATTTACCTCCATTGAGACTCCTTGCATGGAGAACATTGCCAACCTGACTAACAAGCAGGGCGGCGATAATGAGAAGCTTATTTTCAAGATTTTAAAGCGTGGAGAGAAGTTAAATGTAGAAGCTGCTACTACAGAAGAGGAAGTAGTGGATGGTGGTTTGCGTTATGATTTGACCGTGCCCCTTGTACGCTACTATTCTAATAATAGTGCGAATTTACCTTCTCCTTTTAAGGCATTGCAGATGGGTAATGTATGGCGTGCAGACCGCCCTCAGAGAGGACGTTTCCGCCAGTTTATGCAGTGTGATATCGATATCTTGGGTGAGCCGTCCAACCTTGCAGAAATTGAGCTTATCCTTGCAACCACTACCACTTTAGGTAAGCTGGGCTTTAAGAATTTCCAGATTCGTATTAACGACAGACAGATTTTAAAGGCCATGGCTGCATACAGCGGATTTGCAGAAGAGTCTTACGACAGCGTATTCATCACTTTGGATAAGATGGACAAGATTGGCTTGGAAGGCGTAGAGAAAGAGCTGTTAGAGAATGGCTTTGCACAGGAATGTGTAGATAAGTACTTAGCTCTGTTTAAGGGCTTGGAAACCGCTGAGAATAAGGTGGCTTATCTTGCAGGTGAGCTGGAAGGCTTCCTTGCAGAAGAGGTACACACAGGTCTTACCGAGATTATGGAAAGTGTACAGGCAACCAAGTGCTCTGATTTTGAAATCGTATTCGATGCAACCTTAGTGCGTGGTATGTCTTACTATACCGGAACTATCTTCGAAATCGCCATTCCGGAATTCGGCGGAAGCTGCGGCGGTGGCGGACGTTATGACAAGATGGTGGGCAAGTTTACCGGTCAGGACGTTCCTGCCTGTGGATTCTCCATCGGCTTTGAGCGTATCGTAATGCTTCTTGTAGAGAGTGGCTTTAAGGTACCGGGTGGTGCTGGTAAGGTAGCTTACCTGATTGAAAAGGGTGTTGGCGGTCAGGATCTTTGCAATGTGATTGCACAGGCTCAGGAAAAGCGTGCAGACGGTACCCAGGTGCTGGTAGCACGTATGAATAAGAACAAGAAGTTCCAGAAGGAACAGCTGATGGCACAGGGCTATGAAGAGTTTGTGGAGTTCTATAAGGACCCATTAAAGAAGTAGAAAACTGAGAAAAATAAATTTTTCTCAGGGCAAATTTGGCCTGCAAAAGATGCTAAAGCATCTGCCAAGTTTGCAGGTGAAAGAAAGGCGAGGAATTATTATGGCAGAGTCAATGAAAGGCTTAAAGAGAAGCTATAGATGTGGTGAGATTACCACCGCTAATATCGGCGAAACCGTAACCGTGATGGGTTGGGTGCAGAAGCAGCGTAATAAAGGTGGTATCGTATTCGTAGACCTTAGAGACAGAGCAGGTATCCTGCAGGTTATCTTCGAAGAGAGTGAGTGCGGAACCGAGTATTTTGAGAAGGCAGGAAAGCTTCGTAGTGAATTTGTAGTAGCAGTGGTAGGTAAGGTTTGTAAGCGTGAAGGCGCGGTAAATGAGAACTTAGCTACCGGTGAAATCGAAATCCGTGCTACCGAAGTACGTATTTTATCCGAAGCAGAGACTCCTCCTTTCCCTATTGAGGCAGATTCTAAGACCAAGGAAGAGCTTCGTTTAAAATATCGTTATTTAGATTTAAGAAGACCGGATATCCAGAAGAATCTTATTTTAAGAAGTAAGATTGCAACCACTATCCGTGCATATTTAGCTGAGGAAGGTTTCCTTGAGATTGAGACCCCGATTTTATGTAAGTCTACCCCTGAGGGAGCAAGAGATTACTTAGTGCCAAGTCGTGTGCATCCCGGCAACTTCTACGCACTTCCACAGTCTCCGCAGATTTTCAAGCAGCTCCTGATGTGCTCCGGATACGACAGATATTTCCAGATTGCAAAGTGCTTCCGTGATGAGGACCTTCGTGCAGACAGACAGCCGGAGTTTACTCAGGTGGATATGGAGCTTTCTTTCGTAGATGTGGATGATGTAATCGCAGCAACCGAAGGAATGGTTGCAAGAGTATGTAAGGAAGCTATCGGCCATGAGGTGACCTTACCGATTCCTCGTATGACATGGCAGGAAGCTATGGACAGATTTGGTAGTGACAAGCCGGATACCCGTTTTGGTATGGAACTTGTGAATGTATCAGAAGTGGTTAAGGACTGCGAATTCGGTGTATTCACCGGAGCGTTAGCAGCAGGCGGCAGCGTACGTGGTATCAACGTAAAGGGACAGGCTGGTATACCTCGTAAGAAAATCGATGCATTGACCGCATTTGTGAAGGATTACGGTGCAAAGGGTCTTGCTTACCTTGCAGTACAGGAGGACGGAACCTACAAGTCATCCTTTGCAAAGTTTATGACCGAGGAGCAGCTTGACGCGTTGGTTAAGGCTATGAACGGTGAGAAGGGTGATCTGTTATTCTTCGCAGCAGATAAGAACAGTGTCGTATGGGCAAGCCTTGGTGCACTGAGATGTGAAGTGGCTAAGCAGCTTGAGATGATTGATGAAAATAAATTCAACTTCCTGTGGGTAACCGAGTTCCCACTCCTTGAGTGGGATGAGGAAGCGGAGAGATTCGTAGCAATGCATCATCCGTTTACCATGCCTATGGACGAGGACTTACAGTATTTAGATACCGATCCGGGCCGCGTACGTGCGAAGGCTTACGATATCGTATTAAACGGCGTAGAGCTGGGTGGCGGTAGCGTACGTATCTTCCAGAACGATGTGCAGGAGAAGATGTTTAAGTGCCTTGGCTTCACCATGGAGCAGGCTTATGAGCAGTTCGGATTCTTATTAAATGCGTTTAAGTATGGTGTTCCGCCTCACGCAGGACTTGCCATCGGTCTTGACCGTTTCGTAATGCTCCTTGTAAAGGCTGACAACATCCGTGAGGTTATCGCATTCCCGAAGGTGAAGGACGCATCCTGTCTCATGACCGATGCACCAAACCTTGTAGACCCTAAGCAGCTGGATGAGTTAGAAATTGCGTTAAAGGTTCAGCCATGCACAGAAAATGAGTAGATTTCGTTGAAAGCTTGCTTTCATAAGAATATCGACACATTTTCGTATATGGCGTTCCGGGAGACATCGAGATTTGCAGTTGCATAGCAACTGATTATTGCGAAGCAATCAAATCGAGATGCATGGCTGAACAGGTCATGCACAGAAAATGAGGTATAAATGATTTATATTCTTTCCATGAAAGATAAGGATAAAGAAAAACGGAAAGAGGCGCAGAGGCGCCTTTTTTCGTATGCGGTTTTTCAGAAGGGCTGGGAGCAGGATGGCGTCAGTCAGGTGAGCTATGAGGAGCTTCCGTTGGAAGACTGTGGCTTGGAAATCCTGCGAAGCGAACATGGCAAGCCCTATGTGGAGGGCAATCCGTGGTATTTTAATACCTCTCACTCCGGGGAATATCTGGTGATGGCGTTTGATACAGTACCCGTGGGAATCGATGTGCAGGAAATGCGTCTGGTAAAAAAGCCGGAGCTGATTGCGAGGAGGTTTTCTTCTGAGGAGAGAGCGTACGCACTTTTCGGAGGCGCAGAAGCCTTCTATCAGGTGTGGTGCCGCAAGGAGGCTTACGCCAAATGTGTAGGAAGTGGTCTGACGGATGAGGTATTTGCAAAGAACTTACTGGGGGCTGTGGAAGGATATGTGTTCATGGATGCATTTGCGGCAGAACACTATCGGATGTGTGTTTGCCGGGCTATTTAATGCTTCAAGGTGGATAAAGTGCTCCGAATGAACAAAAATTTTGTAGAGACCCTTGCAACGGTAAAAAATCAAGTTTTTCGGTTGTAATTTAAGCGAAAAATGCGCTGAAAATAAAGAAAATCTGCATAGACCCTGTGGCTCAATAGAAATGGGGTATATGCAGATTTTTTACTATTTTGGCGCAAAAAATATAAGTTATCTGAGGACTGGAGGATGATTCTACCAAGTGAAAAGGGTCTATGTGAAATTTCTATAGAATCAGAGCAAAATTAGTAGGTTTGTCCGCTCGACAATTGACTAACCGGATAGTAAAATGGAAATAGAACTACGAGAAATGGGAGATGATAAACCTATGATTAAGATGCAAATCGGTCAGATAATCTACGATATCAGAACAGAAATGAAGATAAGCCAGGAGGAGTTAAGCTATGGTCTTTGTACGGTATCTGCGCTGTCAAAGTATGAAAACGGAACCAGATTCCCGGACAGCCTTCTTTTTCATGCATTTATGGAGCGATTGGGGAAATCACCCACTCGAGTCATGATTATGATTTCGGAGCAAGATTTTGCATACTATGAATGGAAAAAGAAGACTCAGGATGCTATCAAGAGGCAGAGATGGGAAGAGGTAAAAAATTTGCGTGACTGGGGACATGCGAAGAATCCGGAAATCAATGAAGTAATGCAGAAGCAGTATGAGCTGTACTTAGATTCTATTATATGGGACAAATTAAATCATAATATGCAAAGGTCCTATGAATGCATCAGGGAAGCGATACAGCTTACCATACCGGATATCTATGCATGGGACGAGAGCAAAGGACTTATCAGTGGTTATGAAATGAATATGGTTTTTTTGTATTTGCGTGCACAGAAGCGATTGGGAATGGAGAATAGCTCAGAAATAAAGAGGCTTTTTGACACATTTGTAAGATATGTGGATAGGAGAGTAAGTGATATTTTTGAAATATCTAAAATCTATCCCAGATTGGTCTGTGCCATGGTGCATTTAAATGGTCAGAGCATGGATGTAAAAGAGCGCATCCTTCTGGAGAAGAAAGCCTTACAGCAGCTTAAGAGAACTATGGAAATCTATGATATGCCGGAACTTCTGCGACTGCTTGCAGAGGATTTGCGGAGTATCGGTGAAGTGGAGGCTGTCATCTACGAAAAGCAGGGAGAGGCACTTGGCAGTGTGCTTGGTAAGTACAGCGTACCTTACGTATTTCTGCTGGAGAGCTGGTGTGATTGTAATGACCAGATATGTTTGATGAACGAATATCTTCGTGCAGGGAGACTGCAGAAGCAGATGACACAGGAGGAGCTGAGTGAGGGAATATGTGCGGTAGAGACTTATTCCCGTATTGAAAGCGGAAGGAGAACACCGAGTAAGAAAAATTATCGGGAATTGACAGAACGTCTGGAACTTAATTGGGGATATTATCGGGGACAGATTGTTACGTCGCATTATAAAGACTTTGAACTGATGTCGGAGCAACGTTTTGATATGCTGGAAGGGAAGCTGGAACGTTCGGAGGAGTATCTTTATTATTTGAAAAAGCGGTTGAACATGGAGATTGTTGAGAATAAGCAGTACATTGAACTGCAGGAGATTATAATATCGGATCTAAAAGGTGAAATGAAGGGAGATACCTTTGTGGAGCGGTGCAGAGAGATTTTGGGATATACATTGGCGGATGTGAAGAGTGTACAACGTTTTTTAACCAAAACAGAGCTTGAGCTAATTTATCAGATAGGGTGGTTTTATGAAAGCATTAAAGAACATGAACTGACGAAGAATATATTGGAAGTTATTCTGGAAAAATATGAGAAGAGAAGCAATTCCTCATGGTATGAGGTGGGACTTATGAAACGTATGCTTGCTGGTGCCTATTCTGAATTAAGAGAGTTTGAAAAAAGTAATGAGTTGGTATATAAGCTGATTCGAGAAATGACAGAGTGGCAGAGTGGGCAGACGCTGGCAGAATCGGTTTATTTGCTAGCGTGGAACTATGAGAATCAAAAAAAAGCTTGTGATGATTTGTACATCAAAGCTTTTTATCTGAGTGACTTATTTGAAAATCAGATGCATCGTCCAATTTTCAAACAGTACTATGAGGATAATTTTAATGCGGAGATGAAGTGGTATTAATGTCCGGTTCCCTTTGAAAATGGTGGAATATCCAAAGGCATCACTTCGTAGGGATTCTCATAGGAGTCGGTGGTTGAAGTGATGGGGGTAATACATAGGCATGCAATCATAGTTAAGAGTAACAGTTTTTTAAAGATTTTTTTCATTTGTCGGTTCTCCTTATATTAATTATTTGCTTGGTATGATACAAATTCCAACATACAACAAGTAGTATAAGTTATTGTAAGTTTATTTCCCATGATGTTTTTGGAAAAAATTATTTCCAAAAACGTCATGGGATTTCTTTATATACGGAGTTACAATGGCAACATTGAAACAAGGGGGACGATGAAATGAAGAAATCATTCTATAATTTCTTTTATAAAATTGAGGAAGGTATTTTAGCGTATAATTCAAAATCTAATGCCATGGCAGTTATTGAACAGGATAAGTTAGATACTTTTAAAAAAATAATAAAAGATGAGACATGTGAGGATACTCAGTTTATCGATGAATTAAAATATGGTGGGTTTATTATCGAAGATCATGTGGATGAATTATTAGAATTGCGGCACGACATGTATTCTAATAGATTTGCTAACAATATGCTTGCATTAACTATTGCACCAACTTCAGATTGTAATTTTAGATGTCCATATTGTTATGAAAAGGATGTGTTGCATTTACAGAGTATGACAGATGAAATTGCAGATAAGTTGGTGAAGTTTGTTGAACAACAAGCTGCGGGCATTGGTAGTTTGGAGATAACTTGGTATGGTGGGGAACCATTATTGGAATTTCGAAGAATTCAGGACCTGAGTGAACGTTTCATGAAGATTTGTGAAGAACATGAAGTGCATTATGAAGCAGGAATTGTGACAAATGGCTATCTTTTGACAAAAGATGTGTTAGAACAGCTAATACAATATAAAGTACGAACTATACAGATTACTTTGGATGGGACAAAAGAAACTCATGATAGTAGAAGATATTTGAGGAATCATGGGGGCACATTTGATAAGATTGTATCAAATTTATTATCTTTAAAAGATTTAGCGGCTTCAAATGAGAAATTTCCTGCAATTAATGTACGAATAAACGTTGATCAGACTAATAAGGATGAGGCATTCGAATTGCTTGATTTCATCGACAAGTCTCCTTTCAGAGCATATGTAACACCATATGTAGCTGGAGTGTATGATGAAAAAGATTTGGAACACAAATATACATTAACAGACAGTGAGTATGGAAAACTTAAAAATAAATTCTTAAAGGAACTAGAAAAACGGGGATATAGCATAGATTATAGTGCTTATTATCCGCAAAGAATAACCGCAAACTGTTGTTGCGATCGGTACAATGCAGTGGTTGTAGATGCTCATGGCAATTTCTATAAGTGTTGGGAAGAAATTGGGAATATGGATTCTTGTATAGGACAGCTAGGGGCAGATATTAATTTCAATTTGCCTAAATGTTATTTTGACTATTTGTTATATGACCCCACATTAGATGAAGAATGCAAGAAATGCAAGATTCTTCCTGTTTGTATGGGCGGTGGTTGTCCGGTTAGACGAGAACGAGATAAGAGAAGAAATTGTAATTATCAGCTAGAATGTTTTAAAGATGGAATTATGAATAGTGCAGAGAAACTAGGAAAGGTAATTTCACAAGAGATTAATCTTTAATTAGAGTCATACTGCTGATAAAACTATTATAGAATGGGGGATAAAAGATGACATATTTAACAAATCCACAGAATACTACCAAAACGATAACTTCATGTACTTGCTATCAGGGAACATATAGTGTTGTTTGCACTCATAACCCTTGTACAGCAAAATGCTCAACATTTCAGGTATGTGTAACGCCAACAGGTGCAAAAATGTCGCCTACTTAAATTGATATAGCACTTAATATTTTAAATTAAAAAATAAGGAAAATATCAGCAGTATGTTTTCTATAAAATAAAAACAAATTGTGAAAGTCAAAATGACTTTCACGTTTTGTTATGATGAAAATGGGAAGGGACAATGCAAAATATACTTAAATTCGGATTTCAATATATTAATAAATGTTCATATATAAGATATTTGTTTCTTTGTGCGGTAATGAGTCTGGTAGGAATGGTTTCACCATTGGTAATGGGGGAAATAATCAATCATTTAGCTGAGAATGCAGGTGAAAAAGTTTTGATACAGAATGTAATTGCATTTGGTTTCATTAGTGTCTTGCAACAGGGAATGTCAGTTATTCAAAGCATTATGGAAGCAAGGCTTAACTCTGATGCAGAGTACAGAGCCAATAGAGGTATTATTGAAAAGCTTTACAATGCGTCTTACGCGAATATATGTAATGAAGATCCTGCTATGTTGAATCAGAAATTGAGTAATGATATAGGGAGCGTAGTCAATTTTTGTATTGCATTTTTTAGGGATATATTGATCAATATTGTCTTTATTGTATGCATAGCGGTAATACTTCTTTCGCAATCGCTGTGGTTGTGGCTAGTTATTTTTGGACTAGTAATAACGTATATAATAGTTTATTTAATAGGTAAAAGAAAGATGTATGAAATCGGGCTTCTTTATAAAGAAGCACAGACAAGTTTTCTTGGAAAATTGTACGGGATGATTTTTTTTATGAAATCCATAAGGAATAATGGATTTGTAAAGATGAGTTTTGCTAAACAAGATGATGAATATAAGCAATATTATGCTACGTTGTACAATCAACTCTCTGTTAATAATTTGTTTTATGCGACTGTGAATATGATTTCGTTAATGGCACAGGTCCTGTTGTTTCTGATTGGTGGAAAGATGGTATTGGATGGAAAACTGGGGATAGGATTTTTGGTAGCAATTTTAAATTATTTTTCGGGTCTTTTACAATCAACGGATTATTTTTTGAGTTTAGGACAAAACTATCAGAATACTTTAAGTAGTTACAAACGATTACTTCCATACAAAGATTTAGAGACTATGGTTCAGGGAGAGGGGCGAGTAGAAAAAATTGAATCTATAGGTATTCAAGAAGTAAGTTTTCGCTACCCGGGACAACGTATATTATTTCAAATTAAAAGAGAAGGGTTGGAACGAGGGAAAATATATTGGCTAAAAGGAAAGAATGGTGTAGGAAAAACAACATTTATGAATGTACTCTTAGGATTGTATGGTAATACATATGGGGGGAATTTTTTCCTCAATAACACAAATATAAGAGAGCTCCAATGGGATGATTTTGTGGAAAAGAAGGTTGCGATAATTGAGCAGGAACCATATTTATTAGCAGCGTCTTTAAAGGATAATATGTTATGTAAGGTGAAGGATGTAGATTACAGGAAAAAGGAGCAAGAGATGTATGAACTTATTTCTGCTTTTGGGATGGATGAATTTATAGAAAAACAAATGCAGGGAATAGATACCGTATATAATTCGATGAGTTCAGTTATGTCTGGAGGCGAGAAACAGAAAATAGCGATTATACGGATGTTGTTGTCTGATGCGGATATCTGGTTATTGGATGAACCAACTTCTGCACTAGATGTAGATAGTACGGAGTTCTTCTTCAAAGAACTAGAAAGAAGAAAGACAGAACATATCATTTTAATGATATCTCATGAAGTGCCAAGGAATTATGATGGTATTATTCGTTTAGAGAATTATGCACAAAATAATGGAGAAAAATAAATGCAATACGAATTAAAAGCAATATTTCGAAGTAAAGTGACACTAATATGTATGTTTATCTGCATAATCTTAGGAATGCAGACTTTCATACAGATGGAAGTTGATTATCAAACTTCGCAAGTGGACAAGGCTAGTAATATGCTTCGATATGAGCAAAATGTAGCTTTCTATCAGGAGCAGATTGAATTGAATGAATCTCAGTGGGATTATTATTTGAATTCAGTATATAGGACAAAAGCGCAGCAGGCTGTATTTTTTGCAGAGCATGAGTATCTCAAGTGGCTACGGAATGCATGGCAGGAATGTTATGATTATATTGAGAATTATGGATATGACCGCCAGGAAGTGTGGAAATTAGAAGCCAGAATTGCAATTATTAGTGGTTTGTGTGACATGAGTACACTATCTTATGAAAAGGAAGGATATTTTCCAGCTACAGTAGTATTTGCTGAGGAACTTGAACGAAATCGAGAATCCTTGAGGTTAGATGAATTAACTTTTTCATTGGATGCATTTTCCAATAGTCCTTTTATGACAGATGAAGACAGAAAGTATAGCGTAACAGAATATTTGAGTAGAAAGAATTATGTTGAGATGTGGCTGGATGCATGGGAATGTCCGGAGCACTTAAATGGCAACATTGCATCACCATATACATTCTGGGCGAGGTTTTTCAGCTTCTATGATTATCAGGGAATCATCATTGGAAGCATAGTGATTATGTTTTCTGCATTTTATATGACAGAATGCAAGAAAAGTGGTAGTAGACAGTTACTGGAGCTTGCTCCATATTCTGATATTCAAAAAGCCGGGTATTATTATAAGGCAATTTTGGTGGCAATACTTTGTATTCTGTGTTGTGCTGTAGGTATACCCACATTATTAGCGGGCGTTTTTCATGGCTTCGGCGGACTAGGGACAATTATGTGGGTGGATTATGAGAATTTCAATGGCTGGATTCCGTATGAGCATGGAGAAGGCTTTTCTACAGTGTTTTTGGGAAAGGTATATTATGATTACATAGAAAATGGTAAAACATTACCATTAATTTTACAGGAAAAGGCCAAAATTACTCTTGGACAGTTTTTACTTCCAGCATCAATATTGGGAACTATAAAATTGCTTTGCTATACATTGCTTGGGTTTACAATTGGCTACCTTGGCCGGAAACAGGGACGAACTTTATTAGTAGCAGTACTGGTAACTGGGGGATATATCATTTCGCAGTATACTGATGTAGGCATGAAGTGGAATCCACTGGCTGTAAAGAATGCTTGGGATGTAACTAGCGGAGGAACAAATGTAACGTGGCTGAACGCGGTTGTTATTGTATTGGTAGGAATTGGTATTCTTCTGGGAGTACACGTTTTCTTGGGTAGGAAAAAGGATTATTGCTAGAGGAGAGGAAGAAAATGGATATTTTATCTGTAAAAGGATTAAAAAAGAGTTTTGGGAAAAATCAGATTTTAAAAGGTATAGATTTTTCCATTGGAGAAAAGGAAATAGTTGGTTTTTTAGGACCAAATGGTTCGGGAAAATCTACTACAATAAAGTGCATCACAGGATTGTACCATATGACAGAAGGAGAAATTAAAATCTGCAATTATAATATTGTAAAAGAGCGTACCAAGGCACTTTCCATGTTAGGAGTAAGTATTGAGGCTCCAGCGTTATATCCTCAATTGACGGGGATGGAGCATTTGAAAATGATGGGAAAGTGGCGAAAAGTCAGTTCAGAGCGTGTGAGGGAGATGGCAGAGTATACAGGAATTGGTCATAATTTAAAACGACGGATAGGTACATATTCCATGGGTATGAAGATGCGTCTGATGCTTGCCATGACAATGATGGCAAAGCCAGCACTTTTAATTCTGGATGAGCCCACCAATGGACTAGATCCCCAAGCGGTATTTGAGTTACGTGAAGAAATGGAGAAGATAAGGGAGGCAGGTTCTTCCATTCTTTTTTCTAGCCATCAGCTTAGTGAAGTTGAAAAACTATCAGACCGTGTAGTGATTCTAAATCACGGAGAGATGATATATGATGGAAAACTTCCTAAGGATATTGCGGGGACACAGTATCAGATACAAGTAGAACCGATGCACCAGCGTGTATGTTTAGACAAAATTGATAGCTTAGGCATTCAAAACTGTGGAATTAAGGAAAATACCACAGATTGGATTTGCTTTCAAGCAGAATCCCAGGAATCACTGGGGAAGGTGCTAGCAGAGGTGGGGCATGTTAGCCAAATCATAGATGTGGTGAAATGTGAAATGAATTTGGAAGAGTTTTACAAAAGAATATATCAAAGGTAGTGGTGTAAGGTATGTTGAGGAACGAGATTTGTATGTTTTTTTCTGCAAAGAATATATGTGCTTTATTTCTTGCGTTGGTCACGACTTTGATGGTATATCAATATGCTTACATTCCTGCTTATGAAAGTGTGCCACAGGAAGAGATTGCTAAAATTGAGAATCAGATGAACGATGTGTCATTCTACATAAAAAAATATAAAGATATGATTGCGCAGTATGAAGAAATTGAGCCCCAGAATGAAAGTATTGATGATTTGAGGGCTATGTTGAAAATCTGGGAAAAATATGATTCCAGAAAAAAAATGCTGACAGCCCTATGGATTTCGCCAGAAAATGATGCAGACACCATATTGCTTTTCAATAGACAAATTGATGAAATGATGGTGGATGCGCCAACAGGGATGGACTTAGGGATTGAGTTAATCTATGATGAGAATCAAAGAGACTGGCAAGGACGTATGCTGTTACATGCTGCATATGAAAAGGAAGGATGGCAAGAGCCGGTTATTTCCAATAAACCTACGGGAGGGTATGTATTATATGATGCGTTGTCTGGAAAAACAGTGATATTCCTAGTTCTAGTAATACTGGTGATGTTTTGGAATTATGACATCTGGTCTTTTGATTTTGATAATGCAACATATAAGTTATTATACACATTACCATACAGTAAGAATAGAATCTTTGCAATTCGGTGTTTGGTACATTGGCTAGGTAGTCTAATTGGAGTATTGATAGTGCTTAGCTGTCTTTTTGTTAAGGGGACGAGTGTATTTGGTACGGGATTGGAGTCATTTCAGATAGTGAATGAACAGGCGCTTACGCATTTTGGAGGGTTTTCAGAGGAAATGCTTTTCTTAGGAAATGGTGATTTTGCCATGAAGCTTAAGGATGCAATTATTCTGCGCTTGGGACTTACTATGCTTTTTTTGACGTTACTTTTCTGCGTGTTGCAATTTATATCTTTTTCAGTAGCAAATGGAACATCTGTAATTATTACGTTTACTACGATTTTATTATTGGTTTGTTCTACGTCCATTATGGGTGTAAACCTGACTGTGGAAAATGAGGCAGTGCTATCTGGAGATATGGGAATTGGTGTTCCGCTTGTAATCTTGATTGAGATTTGTACAGCTATAGTCTTTTTGATATGGACAAATTGGTGGATGCACCACCGAGAGGTTTAAATGTTGGCATGCATTTGACAGAATAAGGAAATATGCATATAATCATATTGTAATATTTTTCTTACCTAGGAGGGAAGTTTCATGGAGAAAACAAAATTAGGCATTTCTGTCGGACTTATGGGTGCAATTATTTTCTTAATCGCACTTGGCGGAGGTATGACTCCACTTTTATTACTTGCAGGTTATGTGTTCTTTAAGGAAGAGAATGTATGGCTGAAGAAGAATGCAGTGAAGGCAATCGTAGTTTTATTGGTATACTACATTGCATACTATGCACTTGGCCTTATTCCGGATGTTTTAGGGGTACTGTTAGATACTATCGGACTTGTAGGCTTGAATATTTCTTTATCCTTCATTAACAACCTGATTTACATCCTGAGAGATGCAGTTAGTATTGTAAAGACTCTTATCTTATTATTAAGCGGTTTAGCAGCATTAAATATGGGTACTGTCAAGGTTTCCTTTATCGATAACCTTATTGATAAGCATATGAACTAATTTGTATTGCTATTTTGAGAGCGCAGAATTGTTTCTGCGCTCTTTTTATGTTATGATTTAAAGGATGTTTTAATATAGGAGCAGTGTGTTATGAAGAAACTTTTTAAGTACTTAAAAGACTATACAAAGGAATGTATTCTGGCGCCCCTTTTTAAGCTGCTGGAGGCTTCTTTTGAATTGTTCATTCCATTGGTTATTGCCTCCATTGTAGATAAAGGTATCAGCAATCAGGATACTGGCTACATATTGAAAATGGGTGGCATTTTAGTGATTTTGGCAATCGTAGGACTTGTCAGTGCGGTGACGGCACAGTTCTTTGCGGCGAGAGCGGCAGTGGGCTTTGCGGCGAAGCTGCGTAGCGCTCTTTTCGGACATATTCAGGGGCTGAGCTATACCAATCTTGATAAAGCGGGAACATCGACCCTGATTACACGCATGACCAGCGACATTAATCAGGTGCAGTCCGGCGTAAATATGGTACTGCGCTTGTTCCTTCGTTCCCCCATTATTGTATTCGGTGCCATGATTATGGCATTTACTATCGATGTGAAGAGTGCCCTTATTTTTGTGGTGGCGATTCCACTCCTTGCCATCGTGGTATTTGGTGTGATGCTGGTGACGATTCCCTTATATCGTAAGGTGCAGAGCAGCCTGGATAAGGTACTGGGAATTACCAGAGAGAATCTGACCGGTGTACGTGTGATTCGTGCGTTCCATAGGGAAGCGGAAGAGCAGGAGAAGTTTGGGGATTTAAATGATACGCTGGTTGATTTGCAGAATTTCGTAGGAAAAATCAGTGCGGTAATGAATCCGGTGACGTATGTGATTGTAAACGGTGCCATTGTGTTGCTTATCTATACCGGTGCCGTGCAGGTAAATGTAGGTAACCTGACCCAGGGTGAGGTTGTAGCGATTATTAATTACATGTCTCAGATTCTGGTGGAGCTGGTGAAGCTGGCCAACTTGATTGTGACCGTGACCAAGGCTATGGCCTGTGCAGACCGTGTGGCAGCAGTGTTTGAGATTGAAAATGAAGTAAACACCCCGGCGGAGAAGTTTATATCAGAGGGAGCAGAGATTCCGTTCCTTGCATTTCAGAATGTGTCCTTGAAGTACGCTGGAGCCGGTGAGGAGACACTGAATAATATCAGCTTCCGTGTGAAAAAGGGAGAGACCATCGGTGTGATTGGTGGTACCGGATGTGGAAAGACCTCTCTAGTGAATCTGATTGCCGGATTTTATAAGGCTACCAAGGGTGGCGTGTTTGTAAACGGTGTGGATATTAAGGAGCTTCCCGAGGAGGAGATTGGTGCTCTGGTGGGTATTGTACCCCAGAAGGCAGTTCTTTTTAAGGGAACCATCCGAAGCAACCTGCAGTGGGGAAATCCTGACGCTACGGATGAGCAGCTTTGGGAGGCTATTACTCTTGCCCAGGCTAAAGAAGTTGTAGAGGGTAAGGATGGACAGCTGGATGCACATGTTGCCCAGAATGGTAAGAATTTGTCCGGTGGCCAGAGACAGCGTCTGACCATTGCCAGAGCTCTGGTAAAGAAGCCGGAGATTTTGATTTTGGATGATAGTGCATCTGCTCTTGACTATGCAACGGATGCAAAGCTTCGCGCTGCACTGAAGACCATCGAGGATACTACAACAACCTTTATTGTATCCCAGAGAGCATCCACCATCCGTCATGCGGATCAGATTATTGTGCTGGACGATGGAGAGATGGCCGGTATCGGTACTCATGAGGAACTTTTACAAAGCTGTGAAGTGTATCAGGAGATTTATTATTCTCAGTATCCGAAGGAGGGAGGTGCCGCAAATGAGTAAGAAAGCCGGTCAGATGGAAATCATCAAAAAGATTTTACGATATATCCGTAAATACATGTTTTTCGTGTGCCTGTCCGTTCTTTTGGCAGCACTTACCGTGGCACTAACCTTATATGTGCCCATTTTAACCGGTGATGCAGTGGACCTTATTATTGATAAAGGTCTGGTGGATATGCCGGGAATTAAGAATATTATCAAGAAGATTATTATTGCCATGGTTTTAACTGCTGTGTTCCAATGGATTATGAATGCAGCAAATAATTATATTACCTATAACGTCATTAAGGATGTACGAAGAGATGCTTTTGCCAGATTACAAAAGCTCCCCTTAAAGTATCTGGATGGTCATGCTACCGGAGATATTGTGAGCCGTGTCATTGCGGATGTAGATACCTTTGCAGATGGATTACTTATGGGATTTACCCAGCTTTTTACCGGTGTGATTACCATTATCGGAACCCTGTTTTTTATGTTGATGACCAATGTACCCATTACGCTGGTGGTGGTATGTATTACGCCTCTTTCCTTTGTGGTAGCGAAGTTTATTGCACAGAGTACCCACAATATGTTCTCTCTGCAGTCTACTGCCAGAGGAGAGCAGACTTCTCTTGTGGAGGAGATGGTAGGCAATCAGAAGGTTGTGAAGGCATTCCATAGAGAGGATGAAGTGATTAAGGATTTCGAGGAAATCAATGAGCGTTTGGAGAAGTATTCGTTGAAGGCGATTTTCTTTTCTTCTCTGACCAATCCTTGTACCAGATTCGTAAATAGTATTGTATATGCAGGTGTGGGTGTATTCGGTGCGTTTGTGGCAATGAGCGGTGGTATCAGTGTTGGTAGATTATCCTGCCTTCTTAGCTATGCTAATCAGTACACCAAGCCTTTTAATGAGATTTCCGGTGTTATTACAGAGCTTCAGAATGCGATTGTATGCGCGGGAAGAATCTTTGAGCTGATTGAGCAGGAGCCACAGATACCGGATGCAGAGGATGCGAGGGTGCTTACAGATGCTAAAGGTATTGTGGAGCTTGAGAATGTAGATTTCAGCTATGTACCGGAGAAGGAACTGATTAAGGACTTTAATCTCCATGTGGAGCCGGGACAGAGAGTGGCTATCGTGGGTCCTACCGGTTGCGGTAAGACTACGGTAATCAATCTGCTGATGCGTTTCTATGATGTGAATGATGGTTCTATCAAGGTGGATGGAACGGATATCCGTGATATTACCAGGGGAAGCCTGCGTACCAGCTATGGTATGGTGCTTCAGGAGACTTGGCTTCGCGGTGGCACTATTATGGACAATATCCGTACCGGAAAGCCCGAGGCTACGGAGGAAGAGGTCATCGCAGCAGCAAAGGCAGCTCATGCTCACAGCTTTATCAAGCGTCTTCCGGAGGGATATCATACGGTGATTACCGAGGATGGTGGAAGCCTTTCTCAGGGACAGAAGCAGCTTTTATGTATTGCCAGAGTTATGCTGTGCCTGCCACCGATGCTGATTCTGGACGAGGCAACATCTTCTATCGATACCAGAACAGAACTGAAGATTCAGAATGCATTTGCGAAGATGATGGAGGGCAGAACCAGCTTTATCGTAGCCCACAGACTTTCCACCATTCGGGAAGCGGATATCATTTTGGTTATGAAGGATGGAAATATTATCGAACAGGGTAATCATGATACCTTGCTTGCTCAGGGCGGATTTTATAGCGAACTGTATAACAGCCAGTACATAGGATAAGGAGGAAGAGAATGGGGTTTCCTAAGGATTTTTTATGGGGCAGTGCCAGCGCGGCATTTCAAATCGAAGGAGCATATAACGAGGATGGCAAGGGTCTGGGCATCTGGGATGCTTTATCTGAGGGACATATCAGATTGGGAGCTACCGGTAATGTAGCCTGTGATCATTATCACAGATACAAAGAGGATGTGGCGATTATGAAGGAGCTGGGGCTGAAATCCTACCGATTCTCCATCAGTTGGCCACGTGTAATCCCGAAAGAGGGAGTAATTAATGAGAAAGGGCTTGCCTTTTATAAGGACTTGGTAAAAGAGCTGACCGAGGCCGGAATCGAGCCCATGGTGACCCTTTTCCACTGGAATCTACCTATGTGGATGCACGAAAAGGGTGGCTGGTTAAATCCTCAGGTGGCTGATTATTTTGCAGAGTATGCCAAGGTGGTGGTAACTGCGTTATCTGACAAGGTAAAATATTGGATGACCATTAATGAGCCACAGCTTTTTGCAGGAGCAGGTTATGTGGATGGTGGTCATGCGCCTTTCTTAAAGATGCCGGCGATGTTCGGTAAAATCACCAGAAATATTATGCTTGCCCATGGTAAGGCAGTAAAGGTTATCCGCGAGAATGCTCTTCTTACGCCTATGGTAGGTATGGCTCCTACCGGAAGTGCGGTGATTCCCAAGTCTGATTCTGCTGAGGATTTGGAACAGGCACGTTTCGAGACCTATGAAGGCGATGGTCCTAATGGCAATGCTTGGTGGGCGGATCCTATCTGTCTGGGAATCCTTCCGGAGGGGCTAAAGAAGGAAATCTCTGCAGAAGATTTAAAGATTATTCATCAGCCATTGGATTTCTATGGTTTTAACATTTATACCGCCCAGAATTTCTGGACGCAGGACCCGAAGCAAAATCCGGCACTTTACGATGGCATGCCCAGAACCGGTTTTGATTGGGCGATTAAGCCGGAAAGTATCTATTATGCTGCAAAGTTCCATTATGAGCGTTACGGTCTTCCGATTATCATTACGGAGAATGGTATGTCCAATCCTGACTTTGTAATGCTGGACGGAAAAGTTCATGACCCACAGAGAATTGATTACATTCACAGATACCTGTTGCAACTGAAGCGTGCTGTGGATGAGGGCGTGAAGGTGATTGGATACCAGTACTGGTCTATTTTGGATAATATGGAGTGGACGGAAGGGTATGAGAGACGTTTCGGCCTTGTACATGTGGATTATCAGACTTTAAAAAGAACCATTAAGGATTCCGGCTATTTCTATGCGGAAGTAATTAAGACAAACGGAGAGAATTTATGACAGGAAAAGAGTTTGGACAGAAAATCAAAGAGAATATCAGTAAAGTAATCATCGGAAAGGACCAGACCATTCATCTATTATTGACTGCTCTTTTAGCCGACGGTCACGTGCTTTTAGAGGATGTGCCGGGAACCGGTAAGACAAAGGTGGCAAAATCACTTGCAGCATCCCTTGCTGCGGATTTTAACCGTATACAGTTTACGCCCGATCTTCTTCCGGGAGATATTACCGGTCTTACTATTTATGACCAGAAAAAGGGGGAGTTCGTGCTTCGTAAGGGTCCCGCATTTACCAATATTCTTCTGGCTGACGAGATTAACCGTGCAACTCCCAGAACTCAGTCCGGACTTCTTGAGTGTATGGAAGAGCGTCAGATTACCATTGATGGGGAAACCCTTCCCGCGGGAGAGCCCTTTTTCGTTATCGCGACTCAGAATCCGGTAGAAACAGCAGGTACCTTCCCACTTCCTGAGGCACAGATGGATCGTTTTATGATGATGCTTTCTATGGGACTTCCGGAGAAAAATGAGGAAGTACAGATTATGGAGCGTTATATGAAGGGAGAGCCGCTGGCAGAGCTGAAGGCGGTGGCCACCCTAGAGGAGCTGGCAAAGGCCAAGAAAAGCGTAGAGAATGTATTTGTACATAAATGTATCTTAGAGTATATGGCGGAGATTGTAGGTGCCACAAGGCAGGGAGAAAACGTACTTATGGGCGTGAGTCCCAGAGGAACCTTAGCATTCCTGCGCTGCGTAAAGGCACATGCATACCTTGACGGCAGAGATTTTGTAACACCGGATGATGTAAAGGCATTGGCGGAACCTGTTCTTTCTCACCGTATTATCATGGGCTATGGTAATGCAGGAGAAAGTAAGCGTATGGTGGAGAAAATTTTGAAAACAGTACCTGTACCTACAGAGGAATTTAAATAAATGAAGATTATAGCACTTGGGTTAATAGCGCTTCTTTTGTTTATGGTGGAGAGGGAGGTCTATAAGAGACTCTGGAAGGATAAATTGTTTGTATCTGTAGCCTTTGACAGAGCAAGTGTGGAAGAGGGCGAAGAGGGCAACGTCATAGAGGTGGTGGAAAACCGGAAAAGATTACCCCTTTCCATGCTGAAAGTGAAATTCCAGACCTCCAGAAACCTGACCTTTTCGGATGATAAGGGCTCGAAGATGACCGATTTATACTATCGCAATGATGTATTTCGAATCGGTGGAGGAGAGAGAATTACCAGAACCCTTCCCTTTGTAGGCAAAAAGCGCGGTTATTACAATATTAAAGAGATTGATTTGGTTGGAATGGACTTGTTTTTATCTGCGGAAATGGTACATAGTTTTAAAACCAACTGTTATTTATATGTGTATCCCAAAACCTTTCAGTCCAGAGAAATGCAAGTCTCCTTGCAAAATCTTAACGGAGAGGTGCTTACCAAGAGGCATCTTTTGGAGGATCCCTTCGAATATCGGGGAATCAGAGAGTATCAGCCCTTTGATGATATCCGTAGCGTAAACTGGAAGGCAACTGCCAGAACAGGGAAGCTGAAGGTCAACCAGAAGAATTATACGGCACTTTGGACAATCCGAATCTACTTGAATATCGAGGATACCGGTATCCTAAAAAAGGAGGATGCTGTAGAAAGCTCTATGCAGGTTGTGATGGGGCTTGCCAAGTTCTTCCTTGCTCAGGGAATCTGCGTCAGCGTAGGCAGCAACGGCAGAGATGTGATTACCGGAGAACCGCTACGCATTAAGAGTAGTGCCGGCGCATATCAGGAGGAGCAGATTCGCAAGGGACTAGCCCGTATTTCTACGGAGGCAGAGCCTTACAATTTCAGAAAGCTCTTTGAAGAAGAGATTTTGGATGAGGCTAAGGGAACGCTAACCTTATTCGTATCACCTAACGGATACGATGATTTTATACAATTACTAAATTTATGCCAGGAAAAGAAGGTGTGGTATAAATGGTTTTATCCCACCATTTCCAAGGAGGAGCCGGATTTCCCTGCCGGAATTTTGGAGAATCTGACGGTCCTGCATTTAAGGAGCTGATAGCTATATGAGAAGAAGCAGAATTGAGCTTGCCAAGGAACTTATCATTACACAAATGAATCATTGGTTTTTTATTTCCGTTGCCATTACCGCATTGGGGCTTTTTAATTGTGCTGAGCCCTATGTACTTTGGTGTGCGGCCTTGGGAATTCTGCCGGTATATGGCTATTTATTAAGAGAGAAGCTGAGAGTGTTTCCGCTTTTCATGATTTTGAGTATAGCACCTGCGGTGGTGTCATTTGTCCTTCCCGTGGATAATATTTATATAAGGGCACTGCTGATTGTGTTTAGTCTGTTTTATGGTATATACTCCATTTATCTGCGAACCAGAACCGCGGATGGCTGGGATGTTCCCATATCCCCGGTTGTTGCTTTTTGTGTTATGGGAGGATTATTTATCTTGCTGAATTCCCAGAGGGATGTAGAGTGGGATGGATATTATATTCTGGCGGCTCTGATTTATTTTGCATGCTTTTTAGTCAACTATTTTATGGTGCATTTTCTTACGTTTATTACAGTAAATGATAGCAGTGCAGCCAATATTCCGGAAAAAGCAATCTTTGAAACCGGTCTGAAGCAAACCTTTATGTTTACCGGGGCTGTGACCCTCCTTTTGGCGATGGTTGCAAATATCAATTGGCTGGCTGGTATGCTTTCTGCGATTAAGAGGGCGATTGTAGCTTTTATCAGCAAATATCTGCAGTTTACACCGGAGCAGGCGGAAGCACCGGAGCATTGGATGCAGCCACTGGAAAGTGGCGGAGGTGGCTTCTTCGATCAGCCGGGAGAACCGGCACTTATCTGGGTAGTGCTTCAGTATGTGGCGATTGTGGTAGTGCTTCTTGGTATCTTGATAGTTGTTTGTTACGGCATCTATAAAGGATATGCCACTCTATTAAATGGCTTTAAGAGAGTACGCAAGGTAGAAGAGCAGAAACTTGCGGAGAATGAAGATATTCACGAACAGGTGGAGATTGTCCGTAAGGAGCGGGGGAAGAACAGAAATATATTTGAAGCCTTTTCTGTGACGGAACGTATTCGCAAGGCATATCGTAAAAAGGTGGAAAAAGAGCGTTATGCTTTGGTGAAGGATGGAGATTTACAAGCCCTATCCTATTTCACAGCAAAGGAGTGTTGTGATCTTTTAGAAGCACCCGGACTTAAAAATGCTTATGAAAAAGCACGATATTCTAATGCAAATTGCACAAATGAAGACTTAAAAGCTACAAAAGCATAGGACAAATTGTTGAAATTGAAGAAAAAATTAAAAAAATGAAAAAAGTGCTTGCAATTTCTTTGGATTTATATTATTATAAACAAGTGCTCGAGAGAACACACCAAAACCTTAAGGAAAAACGCGTAGCGTTTCTTCCCTAAGAACTTTTGAAAAAAGTTCTTTTGGCTCGTTGGTCAAGCGGTTAAGACGCCGCCCTCTCACGGCGGAAACAGGGGTTCGATTCCCCTACGAGCTGTTTAAAGCCTTGAAAACATTTGTTTTCAAGGCTTTTTTCTTACTACTTTTTCTAGTACGGAGACTGAGGATAGTTTCCATCAAAACAAGCTTTACAGATGGGAAGACCATCTACCATTTCTGATAAATCATTCAGTTTTAGATAGCCTAAGGAGTCTGCTCCGATACGATTACATATCTCTTCCGGAGAATGCTCGTGTGCAATCAGCTCCCTGCCGGTTGGTACGTCCGTGCCGTAGTAGCAGGGATATAAAAAGGGAGGTGAACTGATTCGTACATGAACCTCTTTGGCCCCGGCGTTTTTCAAAAGTCGTATGAGACTTGCCATAGTGGTGCCTCTGACAATGGAGTCATCTATAAGGATGATTCGTTTTCCTGCCACTACACTATCTAAAACACTTAGCTTTAAGCGGACGGCAGATTCCCGCTCCTCTTGAGTGGGCTTAATGAAGGTTCTGCCGATATAACTGTTCTTCTGAAAGACAGGAGAGTAGGGAATGCCGGATTCCTTGGCATACCCCATTGCTGCAGTAAGACCGGAATCAGGAACACCTGAGACAATATCTGCATCAATAGGATAGGCCTTTGCCAGCAAACGTCCCGCCTTTTCACGGGCATCGTAGATGGGAATACCATCCATATGTGAGTCAAGTCTTGCAAAATAAATATATTCAAAAATACAGTGTGCAGGAGTATGCTGCACAGTACAATAATTGGAGCTATAGCCGTTACCGGTTATTGTGATGATTTCTCCGGGAGCAATATCTCTGATAAAGGTTGCACCGATAGCGGTAAGCGCACAGCTTTCTGATGCCAGCACATAACCGGATGCTGACTTTCCTAGGCACAGGGGCTTTAATCCCAGAGGATCGCGGACGCCGATGAGCTTCTGGGGGCTGATAACTACTAAGGCATAGCCTCCCTTTAGCTTAGTCACTGCTGTCTTAATGGCGTTTTCCACGGAATCTGTATGAGATCGTTCTCTGGCAATCAGATAATAGACAACCTCTGTGTCTGAAGTAGAGTGGAAGATAGTACCACAATCCATCAACTCTTTTTTTAGCTTTTCCGCATTTGTAATATTACCATTGTGAGCCAGAGCTAAGGTGCCCTTACTATATGTGCCAACCATGGGCTGAGCGTTTTCAATACAACTGGAGCCGGTGGTAGAGTATCTTACATGACCGATGCCCAAGTTTCCCTTTAGTGAGCTGAGGCGTTCCTGATGAAATACCTCGCTTACAAGGCCCATACCCTTATGCCATGTGATATTTCCGGCAGGGCCACCGGTATCGCATACAGCAATACCGGCTGATTCCTGCCCTCTATGTTGAAGAGAAGTAAGACCATAATAAATGTAAGGAGCCACATCTATGTGCTCTGTGTTGTAGATACCAAAGACTCCACATTCTTCGTGTAGTTTATCATCCATCAGCTCGTGCATATTCATGAAATAGTCCCTTCTAAACAGAGAATAAAAGTTTTGTATAGGTCGGATATGGAAGAATATCATCCGGAATTAATTCTTCAGCAGTATCTGCCACGTTACGAATCATTTCCATGGTAGGAATGATGATCTCGTGATAATAGGTAGCTTCCTCCAGAAAATCTGTCATACCTTCTGCAGTGATAGTATCTGCATCAAGTTTTTCGATTAACTCATAGATATCGGCATAATAGCCGGAAAGCTTTGTCACCAGCTTGCCCTCCACATCACAAGAAAGTCCCAGTACCTGCTTCTTAGCAGCCATAGATGCGGTAATCGTATCCGTGTATTTCATAAGTGCAGGCAAGAAATCCTTGCGAACCATTTCAAGTAAGGTCTTTGCTTCAATATGAAGGGTCTTGCAATAGTTCTCCAAAAGAATCTCATATCTGGAATGTATTTCCGTTTCTGTAAAGATTTGATGGTCTGTAAACAATTTAATATTCTTCGGTGCAATAAATCTGGGAAGAGCTTCCGGAGTAGATTTTAAGTTTGGAAGTCCACGCTTTTCAGCTTCTACAACCCATTCGTCAGAATAGCCGTTTCCATTAAAAATCACTTTTTTATGCTTTAAAATGGTATCCTTTACTAAATCATGAACTGCAGTTTCCATATCCTGTGGAGTCACATCCTTGAGGATGGAATAAAACTGTTTTAAGCTCTCTGCAACTGCAGTGTTCAGCACAATATTCGGACCGGAAACAGATAAAGAGCTGCCTAAGCTTCGGAACTCAAATTTATTACCGGTAAACGCAAATGGTGAGGTACGGTTTCTGTCAGTATTATCCTTAAAGAAGTGAGGAAGAACACTGGCACCGATATCCATCTGAACCTTTGCATGCTTTCCAAAGAAGGTATCGTTTTCAATGGAGTCCAGAACATCCGTAAGCTCATCACCTAAGAAGACGGAGATAATTGCAGGAGGAGCTTCATTGGCTCCCAATCTATGGTCATTTCCGGCACTGGCAACGGAAAGCCTTAAGAGATCTGCATATTCATCCACTGCTTTGATAACTGCCATAAGAAATACCAGAAACTGAGTATTTTCCGCAGGAGTGCGTCCCGGATCAAGCAGGTTCATGCCGGTATTGGTAGACATGGACCAGTTGTTGTGCTTACCGGAGCCGTTGATACCTGCAAAGGGCTTTTCATGTAAGAGACAGGTAAGACCATGCTTATCTGCAACCTTCTTCATAATTTCCATAGTTAACTGGTTGTGGTCAACTGCAACATTGGTGGTATCAAATACCGGTGCTAACTCATGCTGGGCAGGAGCAACTTCATTATGCTTTGTCTTTGCCGGAATACCAAGCTTCCAAAGCTCCTCGTCCAAATCATGCATGTATGCTGCAACACGGGGCTTTAAGGAACCGAAGTAATGATCTTCCATCTCCTGTCCCTTAGGAGGCATGGCACCAAGTAGGGTACGTCCGGTAAAAATCAAGTCTTTACGCTGCTTATACAGTTCTTTATCTACAAGGAAGTATTCCTGCTCCGGGCCAACGGTGGTAGTAACACCTGTTACATCAGTCTGACCAAGGAGATGTAATACCTTAACCGCTTCTTTATTCAGTGCCTCCATGGAGCGAAGAAGAGGAGTTTTCTTATCTAATGCTTCACCGCTGTAGGAACAGAAAGCGGTGGGAATATATAAGGAACCATCCTTAATAAAGGCAGGAGAAGTAGGATCCCAAGCGGTATATCCTCTTGCTTCAAAGGTTGCCCTGAGACCCCCGGAAGGAAAACTGGATGCGTCCGGTTCGCCTTTCACAAGCTCTTTACCGGAGAAATCCATGATTACCTGACCGCCCTCCATAGGAGTAATAAAGCTATCGTGCTTTTCTGCGGTAAAGCCGGTCATAGGCTGGAACCAATGGGTAAAATGAGTAGCACCATTTTCAACGGCCCATTCCTTCATTGCAACAGCAACGGCATTTGCTACATCTAATTCTAAGTGTGTATTATTTTCGATTGTCTTGCGAAGAGCTTTGTAGATGTCCTTTGGAAGCTTTTCGCGCATAACCTTATCATTGAAAACAAGGCTGCCATACATTTCTGGGATTCGTTTCATAATGTGTTCTCCTTTCAAATAAAAAAGGCGCTGTGGAAGTCTTGCTTCCATAGCGCCTTTGCTTCAAGTTCCTCGAGTCACGTTTTATGGTTCGTAGTATACTCCGTTTTTTTTCGGTGTCAAGAGTTTTTTTTGAAAAAATTTTTTTCGAAAAAGTTCTTTACAAATTGTAAAAAAGGGACTAGACTACACTACATAAAAAATGAATTTTCGTGAGGACGAAGGCGTCAAATTGCTTTTAAATAAGCGGATTTGACGCCTTTTCTTTTGAGTAAAATGGAATAATAAGGAAGGAGCAGGGATATGTTTCAGATTAATGATAATTATGAAAAGCTTCCCGGAAGTTATCTGTTCAGCACCATAGGAAAGAAGGTTGCTTCATATAAGGAGGCTTATCCGGAAAAGGACATCATTCGTTTGGGAATCGGCGATGTAACTCTTCCAATTGCACCAGCTATTGTAGAAGCAATGCTTAAGGCAGTCGTGGAGATGGGGACTGAGGAAGGCTTCCATGGTTACGCTCCTGACTTAGGATACGAGTTTTTAAGAAGTGCTATTGTAAAGAACGATTTTGAAGCCAGGGGCTGTAATATAGAGGTTGATGAGATATTTGTATCTGACGGAGCAAAAAGTGACAGTGCCAATATACAGGAGCTTTTCTCTACGAATTGTAGAATCGGTGTATGCGATCCGGTTTATCCTGTATATGTAGATTCTAATGTGATGGCAGGAAGAACAGGAACTTATAATTCGGATACCGGAACCTGGAGTAAAGTGATCTATATGCCCTGTGTCATGGAAAATGATTTTATTCCCCAGCTTCCGAAGGAAGTGCCGGATATGATATATCTTTGTTTTCCCAATAATCCCACGGGAACCACAATCCCAAAAGCTGAGCTTCAGAAGTGGGTGAATTATGCAAATGAAAAGGGCAGTGTGATTATATATGATGCTGCCTACGAAGCATATATCACGGAAGAGGATGTAGCACATTCTATTTATGAATGTGAGGGGGCAAGAAACTGTGCAATAGAGCTTCGAAGTTTTTCTAAGAATGCCGGTTTTACCGGTGTAAGATTGGGTTACACGGTAGTACCTAAGGATTTGAAATGTGGAGATGTATCCTTAAATCGTATGTGGGCGAGAAGACATGGAACCAAATTTAACGGTGCTCCGTATATTATCCAACGAGCAGGAGAAGCTGTTTATTCTCAGGTAGGTAAGATACAGCTGAAAGAACAGGTCGCTTACTATATGAACAATGCAGGTCTGATTAAGAAAGGCTTACAGGAGGCAGGATATACTGTTTTTGGTGGTGTGAACGCCCCATATATTTGGTTGAAGACACCGGGGAAAATGACATCCTGGGAGTTTTTTGATTATTTGTTAGAAGAAAAGGGGATCGTAGGTACTCCGGGGGCGGGCTTTGGTCCCAGTGGCGAAGGATATTTTAGATTAACGGCTTTCGGAAGTTTGGAAAATACCGTTGCAGCAATTAACAGAATAAAGCAAATGTAAGACGAAGGTGTCAGATGGAATATTAGTCCCACTGACACCTTCTCTTTTTATAGAGTTGGAGGATTTTATGAAATATGTATTTGTAACAGGCGGTGTGGTTTCAGGTCTTGGGAAAGGAATTACGGCAGCGTCTTTGGGGCGTCTGCTAAAAGCCAGAGGATATCATGTACGGATGCAGAAGTTTGATCCGTATATCAATGTGGATCCGGGAACTATGAATCCTATTCAGCACGGAGAAGTATTTGTAACCGAGGATGGAACGGAAACAGATTTGGATTTGGGACATTATGAAAGATTTATTGATGAGAATTTGGACAAAAACTCCAATGTGACTACCGGAAAGATTTATTGGTCGGTTCTTAATAAAGAACGCCATGGTGATTACGGTGGAGGTACTGTACAGGTTATTCCCCATATTACAAACGAGATTAAGGATCGTTTTTATAAAGGTACAGAAAATGATAATACGGTATGCATCATCGAGGTGGGGGGAACGGTAGGCGATATTGAAAGCCAGCCTTTTTTGGAAGCAATCAGACAGTTTCAGGCCGAGGTAGGAAGAGAAAATGCCATACTGATTCAGGTGACATTGATTCCTTATTTAAAGGCCTCCGGAGAGATGAAAACAAAACCTGCCCAGATGAGTGTAAAGGCCCTCCAAAGTATGGGAATTTGGCCGGATATCCTGGTGTGCCGGTCGGATTATCCCATTGATGATTCTATGAGAGAGAAATTGGCACTGTTCTGCAATGTGAAAAAGGAACATGTTTTGCAAAATCTGGACGCCCCATCTCTTTATGAGGTGCCATTAATGCTGGAGAAGGAGCATTTGGCAGAGGCAGTGTGCCAGTGCCTGAAAATACCTTGTCCGGAGCCGGATTTGTCTGATTGGAAGCTGATGATAGAGAGTCTCTACAGTGCTTCAAAAAAGGTGAAAATTGCCATTATCGGAAAGTATGTGGCACTTCATGACGCTTATTTAAGTGTTGTGGAAGCCTTAAAGCATGGCGGAATTGCCTGCAAGGCTGGGGTAGAGATTTTGTGGATTGATTCTGAAGAGATTACGGCAAAGACGGTAGACGGATGTTTAAAGGATGTGGATGGAATCCTGGTACCGGGCGGCTTTGGTACCAGAGGTACTCAAGGAAAAATAGAGGCAATCCGGTATGCAAGAGAGAAAAAGATACCATTTCTGGGGCTGTGTCTTGGAATGCAGATGGCAATTGTGGAGTATGCCAGAAATGTTTGTGGGATTAAGGATGCGGCAAGTATTGAGCTTTCCCCGGATACGCAAAATCCGGTCATTGCATTGATGCCGGAGCAAAACGGTGTAACGGATTTAGGAGGAACGCTCCGGCTGGGAGCGTATCCTTGTCAGCTGAAGAGTGGTTCTTTGGCGGAACATTTATATGAAACGAAATTCATTTCCGAACGTCACAGACATCGTTATGAAGTGAATAATGATTATCGTGATGTACTGAAGAAGCATGGTATGACGCTATCCGGACTATCGCCGGATGGACGTATTGTAGAGATGATAGAGCTGGAAAACCATCCCTTTTTTATTGCCACGCAGGCGCATCCGGAGTTTAAATCCAGACCAAATCATGCACATCCTCTATTTAAAGGATTTGTGCAGGCTGCAATAGATAGAAGACAGAGAGAGGAGTCATAATATGAATAGTACAAATCTGGTGAGAGGATTATATGAGCCATCTTTTGAACATGATAACTGCGGAATAGGAGCTGTTGTAAGCATAAACGGAGAAAAGAGTCATAAGATTGTGGCAGATGCTCTTAGTATTGTTGAGAATCTTGAGCATCGTGCCGGTAAGGATGCGGAAGGTAAGACAGGGGATGGTGTAGGCATTTTAACACAGATTTCCCACAGCTTCTTTAAAAAGGTATGCGAAAAGGAAGGAATCGGCATTGGTGGGGAAAGAGAATATGGTATCGGTATGTTTTTCTTTCCACAGGACGAGCTTGCCAGAAACCGGGCAAAGAAAATGTTTGAAATCATTGTAGAGAAGGAAGGAATGAAGTTCCTTGGCTGGAGATGGGTTCCTGTGTGTCCGGAGATACTGGGAGAGAAGGCAAGAAGCTGCATGCCCATGATTTACCAGGGCTTTGTGGAAAAGCCGGAGAATGTGGAGAAAGGACTTGCTTTTGACCGCAAGCTTTATGTGGTAAGAAGAGTATTTGAACAAAGTTCCGCTGATACTTATGTTCCTTCATTGTCCAGTCGTACTATTGTATACAAAGGTATGTTTTTAGTGGGACAGCTTCGTGGATTTTTTAGGGATTTGCAGGATGAGAGCTACATCTCAGCCATTGCAATGGTGCATTCCAGATTCTCTACCAATACCAATCCCAGCTGGGAAAGAGCACATCCCAATAGGTTCATCGTTCATAATGGTGAGATTAATACAATCAAAGGAAATGTGGATAAAATGCTGGCAAGGGAGGAGACTCTTCACACCAGGGAATTGTTACCGGATGATATGACTAAGGTTCTTCCGGTAATCAATACCAGTGGCTCAGACTCGGCTATGCTGGATAATACTTTGGAGTTTTTGGTAATGAGTGGAATGGATTTACCGCTTGCAGCAATGATAGCCATTCCGGAGCCATGGGCACATAACGATACGATTTCCCAGGAATGCAGAGATTTTTATCAGTATTATGCAACTATGATGGAGCCTTGGGATGGGCCGGCATCAATTCTGTTTTCTGATGGCGATGTGATGGGAGCGATACTGGATCGAAACGGGCTCAGACCATCACGCTATTACATTATGGATGACGGCAGATTGATTTTATCTTCTGAGGTAGGCGTACTGGAACTGGACGAGGCCCATATTGTCAGAAAGGATCGGCTGCAGCCGGGCAAAATGCTGGTAGTTGATACCGTAGAGAAAAGAGTCATGAAGGATGAGGATATTAAAGAAAAATATGCTACCGGAAAAGCGTATGGTGAATGGTTGGATTCAAATTTAGTTTCGTTATCAGAATTAAAGATTCCAAACGTAAAAATTAAGAGTTTTTCCAAAGAAGAGAAAGCAAGACTTCAGAAGGCTTTTGGATATAGCTATGAGGAATGTCGCAATGGCATCTGCACCATGGCATTAAATGGAAATGAAGAGATTGGAGCAATGGGAGTAGACACCCCGATTGCTGCTTTATCGGAGCAGTACCAGCCTTTGTTTAACTATTTTAAGCAGCTGTTTGCACAGGTTACTAACCCACCCATTGATGCAGCAAGAGAAAAAATTGTGACCTCAACTACAGTATACGTGGGCAAGAATGGTAATCTTTTGGAGGAAACACCGGAAAATTGTCAGGTGCTTAAAATTGAAAATCCTATATTGGCAGATTTAGATATGCTTAAGATTTTATCTATGAATAAGCCGGGCTTTAAGGTTATTAAAGTGCCGATTATTTTCTTCAAGAGTACTCCGATGGAAAGGGCATTGGAGCATCTTTTTGTTGAGGTGGATAAGGCATAT
This sequence comes from Lachnospiraceae bacterium, assembly GCA_017467845.1. Lineage (GTDB taxonomy): Bacteria > Bacillota > Clostridia > Lachnospirales > Lachnospiraceae > Acetatifactor. The sequence continues at coordinate 32,526 of JAFUKH010000026.1, forward strand.
CGGGATGGAGCAAATATTGTGGTGTTATCAGACCGGGGAGTGGATGAAAATCATGTGGCATTACCGTCCCTTCTGGCAGTAGCTGCTGTTCATAAGCATCTGGTGCAGACCAAGAAATGTACTGCTATGTCCATAATTCTGGAATCCGCGGAGCCCAGAGAGGTACATCATTTTGCCACCCTGCTTGGCTACGGTGCAAGTGCGGTGAATCCTTATCTGGCACATGCGACTATCGCAGAGCTTATCGAAGATGGACTGTTGGAAAAGGATTATTATGCTGCGGTAGATGATTATGACCATGCGGTAATACAGGGAATTGTAAAGATTGCTTCCAAAATGGGAATCTCTACCATTCAGTCTTATCAGGGAAGCAAGATTTTCGAAGCACTTGGTATATCGGAAAGTGTGGTAGATAAGTATTTTACGGGGACGGTCAGTCGTATCGGAGGTATTACCTTGGAGGATATTGCAAAGCAGACGGATGAGCAGCATTCGAAGGCCTTTGATCCATTAGGTCTTTCCATGGACCTTACTCCTGCTGCAATCGGACGGCACAAAATGCGTAGCGGCGGAGAGCAGCACCGTTATAATCCCCAGACTGTTCATATGCTTCAGGCAGCGACCAGAGAGGGAAGCTATGAGAAGTTTTTGGAATACACCAAAATGATTGATTCAGAAAACAGTGGATATATACGGAGTCTTATGGATTTTGATTATCCGGAGCAGGGAATTGATATTTCAGAGGTTGAGCCGGAGACGGAGATTGTAAAGAGATTTAAGACGGGAGCAATGTCTTATGGTTCTATCTCCGGTGAGGCCCATGAGGCATTGGCTGTAGCAATGAATCATCTCCATGGTAAATCAAACAGTGGTGAGGGTGGTGAAAGCGATGAAAGAATCGCATCTGCCGGCACCTCCGATGACAGAAGCTCTGCAATCAAACAGGTTGCTAGCGGACGCTTCGGTGTGACCAGCAAATATCTTGTCAGTGCCAAGGAGCTGCAGATTAAGATGGCCCAGGGAGCAAAGCCCGGTGAGGGTGGTCATCTTCCTGCCAAAAAAGTGTATCCATGGATTGCAAAAACAAGACATTCTACGCCCGGTGTGAGCCTTATTTCACCGCCACCTCATCACGATATTTATTCCATCGAGGATTTGGCACAGCTGATATATGATTTGAAGAATTCCAATAAGTATGCGCGAATCTCTGTAAAACTTGTTTCGGAAGCCGGCGTAGGTACGGTGGCAGCCGGTGTGGCAAAAGCGGGAGCACAGGTAATCCTGGTATCCGGATATGATGGAGGAACAGGTGCAGCACCTATCAGTTCTATTCACAATGCAGGTCTGCCATGGGAGCTTGGACTTGCAGAAACCCATCAGACGCTTCTTATGAATGGCCTTAGAAATCGTGTAATTGTAGAGACGGATGGTAAGCTGATGAGTGGTCGAGATGTGGCTATTGCAGCACTTCTTGGTGCAGAAGAATTCGGATTTGCTACAGCCCCCCTTGTAGCGCTTGGATGCGTTATGATGCGTGTGTGCAATCTGGATACTTGCCCGATGGGGATTGCTACACAGAATCCCGAGCTAAGAAAGCGTTTTATGGGTAAACCGGAATATGTAGAGAACTTTATGCTCTTTATTGCGCGTCAACTGCGAGAGTATATGGCTAAGCTTGGAGTTCGTACCATCGATGAGATGGTCGGACGAACGGATCTTCTGAAAAAGAAAGAGAATCTGTCCGGCAAGGGGGCAAAGATTGATTTAAGCCGCATCTTATTTGGAGAAGTAGCCGGTCAGCCCCAGACCTTTGTAGAGGAAGAGGTCTATGATTTTGAATTGGAGAAGACAAAGGATGAGGCAGTGCTGCTTCAGAGCAAGGATTTGCAGAAGGCTCTTGCAAAAGGTACTAAGGTTACAAAACAGGTAAAGTTGTCAAACATCGATAGAACATTCGGAACACTTCTGGGTGCTGAACTGACCAGAAAGCATCCTGAGGGACTGCCGGAGGATACCATTACCATTGAATGTACAGGAGCCGGTGGTCAGAGCTTTGGTGCATTTATACCTAAGGGATTATCTATTTCCCTGTCCGGAGATTGCAATGATTATTTCGGAAAAGGATTGTCCGGAGGAAAGCTGTCTGTCCGTGCACCAAAAGAAGCTGCATATAATCCCCAGGAGAATATTATTGTGGGGAATGTTGCATTGTATGGAGCAACCGCAGGGGAAGCTTTCATTGCAGGCATGGCAGGAGAGCGTTTCTGCGTGCGAAATTCCGGTGTAAGAGCGGTGGTAGAAGGCGTGGGCGAACATGGCTGTGAGTATATGACGGGCGGCCTTGTGGTAGTTCTTGGGCCTACGGGCAAGAATTTTGCTGCGGGAATGAGCGGTGGAATCGTATATGTTCTGGATGAGAAAAATCAGCTGTACCGCCATTTGAACAGAGATATGGTATTAATGGAGAAGGTTGAGTCATCCTATGATATGAACGAATTGAGAGCAATGCTTACAAAGCATGTGGAAGAGACAGGATCTCAGAGAGGGGCACTGATTTTGGAAAACTTCGAGGAATATATTCCAAAATTTAAGAAACTAATTCCGGGGGACTACAAGAAGCTGCTTGCACTTACTGCAAGATTTGAAGAGCAGGGACTAAGCCACGAAGAAGCACAGATTGAAAGCTTTTACGCAAGTATGGGACAAAAAGGAGGATTAAAGTAATGGGAAAAGCAACAGGCTTTTTAGAGTATGAGAGATGTGAGGGAGCTGTAATTCCCCCCTCTCAGCGAATATTAAACTTTGATGAGTTTCATAATAATCTTCCTAAGGACAGGCAGCAGTTACAGGGAGCAAGATGTATGGATTGCGGTGTTCCCTTTTGCCAGGCCGGAACCATGATTGCAGGAATGGCAACCGGTTGTCCTCTTCATAATCTTATTCCTGAAACAAATGATTTAGTTTTTCTGGGGCAATGGGAGAAGGCCTATGAAAGACTTGAGAAGACCCACTGTTTCCCTGAATTTACTTCCAGAGTATGTCCGGCATTGTGTGAGGCAGCATGTACCTGTGGACTCCACTGTGCTCCGGTGTCTACCAAAGAAAATGAAAGGCAGATTATTGAGTACGCTTTTGAAAATAACCTTGTAAAGCCGAATGCACCAGCGGTTCGAACCGGCAAAACCGTGGCAATTGTAGGAAGTGGTCCTGCCGGGCTTAGCGCAGCAATGCAGCTGAACAAGAGAGGTCATAGTGTAACTGTATATGAGAGGAATGACCGGGTCGGAGGTCTTCTTCGCTATGGTATTCCCAACATGAAGCTGGATAAGTCTGTGATTGACAGACGTGTGGAATTGATGAAGGCGTCCGGTATAGAGTTTATCTGTGGAGTAAATGTGGGCAAAGATATTTCCGGAGAGGAACTGCTGGCCCGCTATGACAGGGTAATTCTTGCAGGAGGCGCATCCAACCCACGAGATATTAAAGTACCCGGAAGAGATGCAGAAGGAATTTATTTTGCAGTAGATTTCCTTTCCGGAGTTACAAAGACCTTGTTAGATAATGATTTCGAACGTTTTCCAACAGAGCTGGCCAAGGATAAAAATGTACTGGTAATCGGTGGTGGAGACACCGGAAATGATTGTGTGGGAACGGTTATCCGTCTGGGTTGTAAGAGTGTGACCCAGCTGGAGATGATGCCAATGCCACCTATAACGAGAACTGCTTCTAATCCTTGGCCGGAGTGGCCGAAGGTCCTTAAGACGGACTACGGTCAGGAAGAGGCAATCTCTAAATTCGGTCAGGATCCGCGTATTTACCAGACCACGGTTACAGAGTTTGTGAAGAATGAAAACGGGCATTTGAAAGGGGCTAAGATTGTATCCCTGAGACCGGAAAAGGATGAGAAAACAGGCCGCATGATTATGAAAAATGTAGAAGGATCGGAGAAGGAGATACCGGTGGATTTGGTATTGATTGCAGCCGGCTTTTTAGGAAATGAAGAGTACGTGGCAAAGTCCTTTGGTGTGGAATTAAATGAACGGACGAATATTAAAACGGCACCGGGAATGTATAAAACCAGTGTGGAAAGAGTTTATACTGCCGGAGATATGCACAGAGGGCAGTCACTTGTGGTATGGGCTATTGCAGAAGGCAGAGAGGCTGCCAAGGCGGTAGATGAGTCTTTAATGGGGTATTCTAATCTATAGGTGAGAGAGGTATATGAGATGACAAAGAAAGGAATTTTGGAGATTATAGAGCAGGAGGATGTGGAATTTATACGCCTGCAATTTACGGATATGTTTGGAAATCTGAAGAATGTGGCTGTGACCGCAGGACAGCTTGAGAGAGTATTGGAAAATAAGCATGTGTTTGAGTGCTCGGCTCTTTTCGATGGACTGTTACCTTGTGAAGATGACATGTATCTGTATCCTGATCCGGAAACCTTCGTGTTTCTGCCATGGAGACCTCAACAAGGCAAGGTAGCGAGGCTTCTGTGCGATGTGTACAAGGAGGATGGAACTCCATGCGCACTAAATCCCAGAACAATTTTAAAAAGGGTTTTGGCCGAGGCGAAAATGAAGGGATACGAGTTCTTTGTGGATCCGGAGTGTGAATTCTTCCTGTTCCATACGGATGATAACGGGATTCCTACAACCTTGAGCCATGAGAAGGCAGGATATATGGATGTGGGGCCTATTGACCTGGGTGAGAATGCAAGGCGTGATATGGTGCTTACCTTGGAGGAGATGGGATTTGAGATAGAATCCTCTCATCATGAGAAAGCACCCGCCCAGCATGAGATTGACTTCAGAGAGGGTCCGGCACTTACCATTGCGGATTCTATCGTAACTTTTCGAAGTGCAGTACGCTCTATCGCAAAGCGTTTTGGGCTGCATGCTACCTTTATGCCAAAGCCCAAGAAGGGTGTGGCCGGCTCAGGCATGCATATGAAAATCTCTGTTTACAAGGATGGAAGAAATATTTTTAACTCTGATTCAAAAGATGCATGTGATGAGGCAAAATGGTTTATGGGCGGAATTATGGAGCATGCGGGGGCATTATGTGCCATCACCAATCCCCTTGTGAATTCCTATAAACGTCTTCATTCAGGCTTTGAGGCGCCGGAGGATATTACATGGGCAAAGAAGAATAAAAATACGCTCATTCGTCTTCACGAAAGACGAGGAGAGGAGACGAAAATCGAGCTGCGCTTCCCGGACGCAGCAGCCAATCCTTATCTGGCGATCGCAGCATGTGTTGTGGCAGGCTTAGAAGGTATTGAAAAACAGATTTCTCCCGGAGAAATGGCAGGAGTGTCCAATGAGGTACCTAAGCAGCTTCCCGGCACTCTGTGGGAGGCACTGCAATACTTTGAAAAGGATAGCTTACTGGAACAGACATTGGGGCAGGAGTTTGTTTCTATTTACCATAGAGCAAAGCTGGCAGAGTGGAACGAATATATGGAAGCGGTTTCCGAGTGGGAAGTAGAGAAGTATCTTTATAAAATTTAGCGAGGTAGTCTGATGAGTAGCATTATTGTGGCGATGCCCAAGGTTGATGATGCGAAAAAAATTGCAAATATCCTGCGGGCACGTGGAATGAGCAGAGTAGAAACCTGTACCACCGGGGCCGCAATTCTTTCCAGAGTTCATCAACTGGACTATGGTGTTGTCATCTGTACAAAAAGTATTAAGGATATGCACTGTAATGAGCTGGTGACCAGCCTGCCGGATTATTTTGAGCTACTTTTGCTTGCTTCCAGAGAGGGCTTGGAATATTGTCCACCCAATGTGGTAACTGTAGCGATGCCCTTTAAAGTATCGGATTTAGTCAGCTCTGTGGAGATGATTTTAGGACAGCTGGAGCATCGTATCCGAAGAGATAAGAGAAAACCTAAAATACGTAGTAAGGAAGAGCAGGATTGCATCAATAAGGCCAAGATGCTCCTGATGGAACGCAACAATATGACGGAGCAGGAGGCATTTCGTTATATTCAAAAAAGCAGTATGGATTCCGGCACCAATATGCTGGAAATGGCACAGATGATATTGTTATTGCAGAGTGAATAAAGAAGATTGTCTGTTGCAAAATGTGAATGTTGTGAAAGAGAATGTTGTGTGGGGAATAATCCCCCTACGTTTGCATGGCTTAGAAAAAATGCGTAGTGAACTGCGTTTTATGATTAGTTCATGTCTGTTCGAGCTTCGAGCAAAATAAAAGAACTGTTCGTCTACAATAAGAAACAATAAAACTCTGAAAAATTAGAATAAGATCTACTTTTCAGAGTTTTATTATTTCTTTTGTATCCGGACAGTTCTTTCATTTTGTCGAAGACGCGCCCCGACACGAACGGTCACGCAGTTCCCTACTTTGGAAATTTCTACGCACTTTCTCTAAGCTTACAAATACAGAGACAAAATCCCAAACGAGAGCCGGCTACAAAGTTCTTCTATGGGAATCCGCCTAATATGCGGACCGATAGCAGAGTGTCTAACCTTGGAAAAACACAACAAATCGAGGAACACAATGGTAGCTTTGTGAAATTCCAGCATTTTTGAACAGTCTGCAAACGTAGGGGAGTTACTCCCCACACAACATTCCCCACAATCAATGCTTGTACTTGCAACAGCTTCTTCTTTATTCTACAGTGAACAGATGTCGACCAGGGATGCTCTGTCAGGTGTGAAGTCCTGTTTTAGGAGCTTTACAAGGGCAAGGGCGGTATCCAAGCTGGTTAAGCAGGGAATACCAAGCTCTACGCTTTTTCGCCTGATTTTGACGCTGTCACGTCTTGGTGAGCGTCCCTTGGCGGAGGTGGATACAATGTAGCTCAGCTTACCGCTTTCTAAGAGGGACATGGTATTCTGATCGGACTCATGTATCTTAAATACTTTGGTGGCATTAATTCCTGCTTCACGGAGTACCCGGGCGGTTCCTTCCGTTGCATAAATGTGGAAGCCCAGATCCGCAAAATGCGTTCCGATTTCTGCGATTTCATCCTTGTCAGAATCTCGTACGGTAAGAAGTACGCCACCCTGCTTTTGCAGCGTATATCCGGCACCTATGAGACCTTTATACAGTGCTTCCGATAGGGTAGGGGCAATACCTAACACTTCTCCGGTAGATTTCATTTCCGGTCCCAGCATGGTGTCTAAGCCTGACAGCTTTTCAAAGGAGAAGACCGGAACCTTTATTGCGGTATGGGCTGCTGTTTTATAAAGTCCTGTGCCGTAGGGCATATCTCTTAATTTCTCACCAAGCATAACTCTTGTAGCAATATCAATCATAGGGACTCCGGTAACCTTGCTAAGGTAGGGCACGGTACGGGAGGAACGTGGGTTGACTTCAATGACATAAATCTGGTTACCACTATACACGTACTGAATGTTAATCAGTCCTTTGGTGTGTAAGGCCAGTGCCAGCCTGGTGGAATAGTCCACCAGCTTGTCTTTCTGGGATGGACTTAAGTTCCATGCAGGATAAACGGCAATGGAGTCACCGGAGTGGATTCCGGCACGGTCAATGTGTTCCATGATGCCGGGAATCAGCACATTCTCACCATCGCAAATGGCGTCCACCTCAAGCTCAGTACCCATCATGTATTTATCGATGAGGACAATGTTGCCTTCCATATTGGAAAGGATAATATGCATATACTCCTGCACATCTGCATCAGAGAAAGCGATAATCATGTTCTGTCCTCCAAGTACATAGGAAGGGCGCAGGAGTACCGGATATCCCAGCTCGTTAGCTGCGGTCAGGGCTTCCTCGGTGGTGCGAACGGTGGTTCCTTTAGGCTGCTTGATATGAAGACTTGTTAAAAGTGCCTCAAAGCGTCCGCGGTCTTCCGCAGCATCAATACTGTCTGCAGGCGTTCCCAGAATGGGGATATTATTGTCAGAAAGCCACTTGGTCAGCCTAATGGCAGTCTGACCGCCGAAAGCAACTACACAGCCTATGGGCTTTTCGATAGCAATAATATCTGCCACATCCTCCGGAGTAAGCGGTTCAAAATATAATCTGTCGGCCGTGTTGAAATCCGTAGAGACCGTCTCCGGATTGTTATTTACAATGACAACCTCATATCCTGCGTTTTTCAGTGACCATACGCAGTGTACGGAAGCATAGTCAAACTCAATGCCCTGCCCGATACGAATGGGGCCGGAGCCGAATACCATTACCACAGGCTTGCGGGCCGGTAGGCTTTCCAGGAATGGGGTAGCTTCATCCTCTTCATCGTAGGTTGAGTAAAAATAAGGGGTCTGGGCATCGAATTCTGCACCACAGGTATCTACCATTTTGTAAGAATATGGAAGTCTTTCAAAGGTGGCAATTCCGCTGAGTTTCTTAATACATTTATCGGTAAAACCGTTCCGCTTTAGGTCTCGGATGGTTGCGGCATCAAGCTTTGTGGAAGTTGTCAGCATTTTCTCCAGCTCGCATAGATGCCTAAGCTTGGCCAAAAACCACTCATCCACCATGGTCTGATCATGAAGTTGTGCAATACTGATTCCACGATACAGGGCTTCGTACAGCGCAAAAATTCTCTGGTCATCCTTTTCATCTATTTTTTCTGAAAGGTCAAATGATGAAAGGGTGCGGAGCTGCTCATCCGCTAAAAAGTCATGAGAAATCTCAGCTCCTCTCACTGCCTTTAACAGAGCTTCTTCAAAGCACCTTCCGATGGCCATAACCTCACCGGTAGCCTTCATCTGGGTACCCAGCTTTCGGGAAGCGTAGACGAATTTATCGAAGGGCCATTTGGGGAATTTAACCACTACATAGTCTAAAGTAGGTTCAAAACAGGCTTTTGTTTTACCGGTAATTTCATTGGAGATTTCGTCCATTCGGTAGCCAATAGCAATTTTTGCAGCAACTCGGGCGATAGGGTATCCGGTAGCCTTGCTTGCCAGTGCAGAAGAGCGGGATACACGGGGATTCACCTCGATGACTGCATATTCAAAGCTTTCCGGGTGAAGGGCAAATTGTACATTACAGCCACCTTCGATCCCCATGGCACTAATGATATGCAGGGCTGCGCTTCGAAGCATTTGATATTCTTTATCGGCAAGAGTCTGAGCAGGTGCTACAACGATGGAATCACCTGTGTGGATGCCCACCGGGTCAAAGTTTTCCATGGAGCAGATGGTGATTACATTTCCTGCGCTGTCCCGCATTACCTCAAATTCGATTTCCTTCCAGCCGGAAATACATTTCTCTACCAGAATCTGATGGATGGGAGACTGGCGAAGACCGGAGGAGGCAATTTCGCGAAGTTCTTCCTCATTATCTGCAATGCCGCCACCACTGCCACCTAGGGTGAAGGCAGGGCGAACGATGATAGGATAGCCTACAGTTTTGGCAAAGTATAGTGCCCCATCCAGAGTTGTGGTAACGGTAGAGGGGATGGTAGGCTCCTTGATTGCAGCCATAGTATCCTTGAAAATCTGGCGGTCTTCTGCTTTATCAATGGTTTCGGGGCTGGCACCAAGGAGGGTAACGCCCTCTTTTTCCAGAAAACCTTCCTTTGCCAGCTGCATGGACAGGGTGAGCCCGGTCTGACCGCCAAGGGTAGATAAAATGCTGTCCGGCTTTTCTTTTTGAATGATTCTCTTTAGGAAATCCAGTGTTAACGGTTCAATATATACATGGTCTGCCATAGCAGAATCCGTCATGATGGTAGCCGGATTGGAATTGACCAGTACAACCTCCAGTCCTTCTTCTTTTAGGGCGCGGCAGGCCTGGGTTCCGGCGTAGTCAAATTCAGCGGCCTGACCGATGATAATGGGACCGGAGCCGATAACAAGTACTTTTTTCAGATTTGGATTTAGTGGCATACGCTACCTCCTTTTTTTATCAAGTTGACAAATTTTTGAAAGAGAAACTCTGTGTCGTGAGGACCGCCGCAGGCCTCCGGATGGAACTGTACGGAAAATCCGGGAAAGTCTTTATAAATCAGTCCTTCACAGGTATTGTCATTCAGATTCAGAAAGGAAATTTCTGCACCAGCCGGCAAGGCATCGCATCTTACCGCATAGCCGTGGTTCTGGCTGGTGATGTATACTTTTCCGGTCTCGGTATCCTGTACCGGTTGATTGGCACCGCGGTGACCATATTTTAGCTTTTCTGTGTCACCTCCATTAGCAAGAGCAAGAAGTTGATGCCCCAGGCAGATGCCGAAGATAGGGATATGGAAGGAACATAGCTTACGTAATTCCTCAATAATCTGTACATTTTCCTTTGGATTACCGGGGCCATTGCTGAGCATGATGCCATCCGGGTTTAATGCCAGAATATCCTCGCAGGTTGCAGTAGATGGAACCACTGTGATACACATTCCCAGGCTATGAAGCTTTCGTTGTATATTTTCCTTGGCACCGAAATCCCAAAGGACTACGCGTGGACCCGGGAGGCCGGTGGTGATTTCGTAGGATTCATTACAGGAAACGGCTGACACGGCATTTGTTACCTGAAATTCAGATAGAGAAGTGGCAGCTTCCTGACTTGGGCAGGAAAGGGATAGTCTGCCGTTCATAACTCCCTTTGTGCGAATCTTCTTTGTGAGGGCGCGTGTGTCGATATCATAGATTCCGGGGATATTTTGCTCTTTGAGAAATGAATCAAGGTCTGATTTGCAGCGAAAATTAGAGGGAGAATCGCATAAATTGCGGACAATGTAGGCACTCAAATGTACCTTCTTACTTTCAAAATCTGCGGAGGAGATGCCATAGTTACCTATTAAGGGAAAGGTTTGAACTACCATCTGACCATAATAGCTGGGGTCAGTAAGTGTTTCCACATACCCGGTCATTGCTGTGGTAAAAACAACTTCTGCAATCACATCGCCCTTTGGCACTGCACCAAAATGCTTTCCTTGAAAGATGGAACCATCTTCCAACTGTAAATAAATGTTTTCGCTCATAATCTTTGTCCTTTCTGTTAATTGCTAAAAAAAGAAAAAGCGCCCAAGAGTGAAGTACACTCCTGAACGCCTTTGTTCTTTGACGTATTCTAGCACCGGAAAAAACATTCGTCAATACTGAAAAAAATTCTTTACAAATTTCCTGAAAGGGGATAAACTAGGCTCGTGAGACAAAGGCGTCAAATTTCCGGGACACGGAGTATTTGGCGCTTTTTATATTTTAGCGGACAAAGGGGTCAGAGGATGCTTTATGCATTTTTTGACCCTTTTTACGTTTTGAGGAGGTTTTATTATGTGTTCAATCATGGCTTATATCGGCAAAGATATTTCAGAAGAAAAAATGACAGAGCATCTTGCACGGACAGAAAGGCGTGGGCCTGATGCCAGTAGGGTGGTAGAAACAAATTTCGGATATTTGGGATTTGCCAGATTGGCTATTATGGGACTTTCACCGGAGGGAATGCAACCGTTTGAAAGAGATGGAAGCTGGGTAATTTGCAACGGTGAAATATATGGCTTCCGTAAACTTAAGAAAGAACTTGAACAGAGAGGGGTTATCTTTCAAAGTGGTAGTGACTGTGAGGTCTTGCTTCCGCTGTTTCAGGATTATGGACTAGAAATGTTTTCCCATCTGGATGCAGAATTTGCTTGTGTATTATATGACGGAGAGTCGGGAGAAATTATTGCAGCACGAGATCCGATCGGTATAAGACCTCTCTTTTATGGCTATTCTGAGTCCGGGAATATCGCCTTTGCCAGTGAGGCAAAATGTCTTATGGGACTGGTAGAAGAGATCTTTCCATTTCCGCCGGGACATTATTATTACAAGGGAGAGTTTGTAGAGTATGAGGATATCGCCAAAGTCCATGGTTATGTACATGATGAGCTTGAGGTGATTACAAAAAATATTCACGACAAGTTAACAGAGGGTGTGAAAAAACGTCTGGATGCAGATGCACCCTTAGGCTTTCTGTTATCCGGTGGTTTGGATTCCAGTCTGGTTTGTGCTATTGCGGCAGATGAGTTAAAACGCCCTATCCGAACCTTTGCCATCGGTATGGACAAAGATGCTATTGATCTAAAATATGCAAAACAGGTGGCGGATTTCATTGGGGCATTTCATACCGAAGTCATCATGACAAAGGAGCAGGTTCTGGAAAGTCTGGAAACAGTAATCGAAGCATTGGCAACCTATGATATTACCACCATCAGAGCCAGCATGGGTATGTATCTGGTGTGTAAAGCCATTCATGAAAATACAGACATTAAGGTGCTCCTCACCGGTGAGATTTCCGATGAGTTATTTGGATACAAATATACAGATTTTGCCCCTAGTGCAGCGGAATTTCAGAAGGAAGCGGCAAAGCGAATCAGGGAGCTTCACTGCTATGATGTACTTCGTGCGGACAGATGCCTCGGTGCAAATAGCTTAGAAGCCAGAGTTCCTTTCGGTGACCTTGATTTTGTCAGATATATAATGTCCATTGACCCGGAGAAGAAACTGAATACATATGGCAAGGGTAAGTATCTTCTACGTAAAGCCTTTGAAAAGGATAGTATTCTTCCCGAGGAAATCCTGTGGAGAGAGAAGGCAGCTTTTTCTGACGCGGTAGGTCATAGTATGGTGGATGATTTAAAGGAATTTGCAAATGAAAAATATACGGACGAGGAATTTGAAGAACGCCGCAGGAAGTATGGATTTGCAACACCTTTTACCAAAGAAAGTCTTTTGTATAGAGAAATCTTTGAAAAGTATTATCCCGGTCAGGCGCATATGGTTCCGGATTTCTGGATGCCGAATAGGGAATGGGAAGGCTGTAATGTAGATGATCCAAGTGCCAGAGTTTTGGCAAACTATGGAGATAGTGGTGTATAGAAAAGGAGGAGCAGGAAAATGAAAAAATGTGAGCAGCTTTATGAAGGAAAAGCAAAAAAGGTCTTTTTAACAGAGGATCCGGATATTTTGATTGTGGATTATAAGGATGATGCGACTGCATTTAACGGAGAGAAAAAGGGTACAATTGTAGGAAAGGGTGCCATCAATAATCGAATGGCAAATTATATTTTTAAGCAGCTGGAGAAAGAAGGGGTACCCACACATCTGGTTGAAGAACTGAGCGACAGAGAGACTGCGGTAAAGCGAGTATCCATTATCCCGCTTGAAGTGATTGTTCGTAACGTGGCTGCGGGCAGCTTTTCCAAGAGACTGGGAATCTCGGAGGGAACACCCTTTGAAGAGCCTACCATAGAGTTTTCTTATAAAAACGACGAACTGGGAGATCCGCTTATTAACGATTATTTTGCCAGAGCACTTAATCTGGCAACTTGGGAAGAAATTGAAATAATTAAGAAATATGCGTTTAAAATCAATGAAGTTTTGAAGGCGTTTTTCTTGAAGGCAGATCTTAAGCTGGTTGATTTTAAGATTGAATTTGGACGCTACCATGATACAATTATTCTGGCAGATGAAATTTCACCGGATACTTGTCGTCTGTGGGATGTTCACACAAATGAGAAGCTTGACAAGGACAGATTCCGGAGAGATTTGGGAAATGTAGAAGAAGCATACAATGAAGTGATGAAAAGACTTGGTCTAAATTAGGAGGAAACAATGCAGACAGATCGTTATCAAAGTCCATTATCGGAGCGTTACGCAAGTAAGGAAATGCAGTACATTTTTTCACCGGATATGAAGTTCCGTACATGGAGAAAACTGTGGATTGCACTGGCAGAGACGGAGATGGAGCTGGGACTTAGCCAGAACGGAAAGCCGGTAATCTCCAAGGAGCAGATTGAGGAGCTTAAGAGCCACGCAGAGGATATTAATTATGATGTGGCAAAGGAAAGAGAAAAACTGGTTAGACATGATGTGATGAGTCATGTATACGCATATGGACAGCAGTGTCCGAAGGCAGCCGGAATCATTCATTTGGGGGCAACCTCCTGTTATGTTGGGGATAATACGGATATTATCGTGATGGCTGAGGCTCTGAAGCTTGTAAAGAAGAAGCTGGTAAATGTAATGAAGGTTTTAGCAGACTTTGCAGAGGAATATAAGGATTTACCAACTCTGGCATTTACCCATTTTCAGCCTGCACAGCCTACGACTGTGGGAAAGAGAGCCTGCCTTTGGCTGCAGGAATTTATGATGGATTTTGAGGATTTGGAGTATGTGTTGTCCGGCTTAAAGCTTTTGGGCTCCAAGGGAACTACGGGAACACAGGCATCCTTTTTAGAGCTCTTTGACGGGGACCAGGAGACCATCGACAAGATTGATCCCATGATTGCTAAAAAGATGGGCTTTGAGGCTTGTTATCCGGTTTCCGGACAGACCTATTCCAGAAAGGTGGATGCAAGGGTTTTGAATATCTTATCCGGAATTGCAACGAGCGCTCACAAGATGAGTAATGATATTCGTTTGCTGCAGCATTTAAAAGAGATTGAAGAGCCTTTTGAGAAAAATCAGATTGGTTCTTCCGCTATGGCATATAAGAGAAATCCCATGAGAAGTGAGAGAATCGCTTCCCTTTCCCGATTTGTAATTGCAGATGCCTTAAATCCGGCGATTACTTCTGCAACCCAGTGGTTTGAAAGAACTCTGGATGACTCTGCAAATAAGCGTCTTTCCATTCCGGAGGGCTTTCTTGCGGTGGATGGCATCCTGGATTTGTGCCTCAATGTGGTAGATGGTCTGGTGGTATACCCTAAGGTTATTGAGAAGAGACTTCTTAGTGAGCTCCCTTTTATGGCAACAGAAAATATTATGATGGATGCGGTGAAAAAGGGGGGCAACAGACAGGAGCTGCATGAGCGTATCAGAGAGCTTTCCATGGAGGCCGGGCGCAATGTGAAAGTAGAGGGTAAGGAGAATAACCTTTTGGAGTTGATTGCCCAGGATCCTGCCTTCAACATGACTTTGGAAGAGCTTAAGGAGACCATGGAACCATCTAGATACGTAGGCCGGTCCAAGGAGCAGGTGGAGGCATTTTTAGAAGGTCATATCAGACCGATTTTAAAAGATAATGAGGAACTTTTAGGACTATCCGTAGAAATTAATGTGTAAAGTGAGGACAAGAAAGTGGTAAAAGCAGTAGTAGGAGCAAACTGGGGAGATGAAGGCAAGGGTAAAATCACAGATATGCTTGCAAAAGAGGCAGACATTATTATCCGTTATCAGGGTGGTGCCAATGCCGGACATACCATTGTGAATTCTTATGGTAAGTTTGCACTTCATACACTTCCATCCGGTGTTTTTTATGACCATACCACCAGTATTATCGGTAATGGTGTGGCATTAAATATTCCTTTATTATTTAAGGAGATTCAGTCTATTGTAGAGAAAGGAGTACCCACTCCAAAGATTTTAGTTTCGGACAGAGCGCAGATTGTGATGCCTTATCATATCTTATTTGACCAGTATGAGGAAGAACGTCTTGGCAAGAACTCCTTTGGCTCAACCAAGTCCGGAATCGCACCTTTTTATTCTGATAAATATGCGAAAATTGGTTTTCAGGTAAGTGAGCTTTTTGATGAAGAGCACTTGCAGAAAAAGGTGGAGAGTGTAGTAGAGCAGAAGAATATTATTCTGGAGTATTTGTATCACAAGCCTACTTTAAATGTAGAAGAGCTTATGAAAACACTTTTAGAGTATCGTGAGATGGTAGCTCCTTATGTGGAAGATGTTTCTTTATTTTTGGATAAGGCAATAAAGGAAGGTAAAACCATTCTTTTAGAAGGACAGCTGGGTACCTTAAAGGATCCGGACCATGGTATTTACCCTATGGTTACTTCCTCATCAACATTGGCGGCATATGGTGCCATCGGCGCGGGAATCCCACCCTATGAGATTAAGCAGATTATCACCGTATGTAAAGCTTATTCCTCAGCAGTAGGAGCAGGAGCCTTTGTAAGTGAAATCTTCGGGGAAGAGGCAGATGAGCTCAGAAGACGTGGCGGTGATGGTGGTGAGTATGGTGCAACCACGGGACGCCCCAGAAGGATGGGATGGTTTGACTGTGTGGCATCAAAGTACGGCTGCCGTATGCAGGGCACTACAGATGTGGCATTTACGGTGCTGGATGTACTGGGATATCTGGATGAAATCCCGGTATGTATAGGATATGAGATTGATGGAAAGGTGACTACTGATTTCCCGGTAACCCACCTATTAGAAAAGGCGAAGCCGGTATTTGAGGTATTGCCGGGCTGGAAATGTGATATCCGTGGCATTAAGAAATACGAAGACCTTCCGGAGAACTGCAGAAGGTATATTGAGTTCATTGAAGAGAGAATCGGTTATCCCATTACCATGATTTCCAATGGCCCGGGCAGGGAGGATATCGTATACCGATAAAGAGCTTTATCAGACAGTAAAAGAGCCACTTGAAAAACAAGTGGCTCTAGTGTATAATCTACTCAGAAAGGTTATCGGAGCAATTCCGATTACCCCAGTAAAATTGGTTTTTATTTAGAAATGGCATCCAACTTTCTCAGGGCGGGATGCTATTTCTTTTTATGTTCGTCTATATAAGACAGCGCCGCGAAAATTACTAACAACAAGGTTAAAACTTCGATTGTGTTCATATGGCATCACCCCCTTAAAGACTAGGGGTATATCAGAAATTACATCCGCTTTCTATTCGATTAGACCTTTACAATATACCATACAGTAAGTATAAAATCAATTGATAATGTGGTAAAATGGTGGGAGAATATTCTTGCAAAGTACATATGATTATGTTACCATGAGCATATCAGTAAATAGGAAAGGCGTGTTAATACGTTAGGGTGAGAAATGAGTAGTAGATAGTTTAATTTGGAATTGCAGACAAGTTTAGTGGAAGCCTGTTTACAGGTCTTGTTTGCGTACGCCGAATTGGATTATCTTGCTTATTTAGAACCCTTTGTTGATAGATATCATAGGTTTTATTTGAGTGCGGTCTGTTTCGGGTGCGGAACAGACCGTTTTTGTTATGGCGACGAGGAAAATGGACACCGTGCTTGCACGAGTGAACATTTGACGACCGCTAATCAGAGCGAGATTCGCAAAGCGTATCTCGTCTCTGTGTATATGATGGGGGCTTCCGGAAGGAGGTATATATGTTACAAGTAAAGAATTTAACCATTACACATAAAAAGGATTTGAGAGTACTTATAAAGGAGTTTTCCTGCACATTCAATTATGGGGATAAGGCAGTAATCATCGGAGAAGAAGGGGACGGAAAGTCTACACTGCTTCGGTGGATATATGACGGTGGGATGATTGAGGAATATGCCCAGAGCGAGGGAGAAATTATTCTTGGGAATGAGAAACTTTCATATCTTCCTCAAGAATTAGGTCAAGAGTATAAGGAACTGTCCGTATACGAATTCTTCTCTATGGAGCCTATGTTCTGGGAACAGACGCCAAAGGAACTGGCACTTATGGCAAGGAAGATGAATGTGACAACAGAGTTTTTCTACAGTGAGCAGCAGATGAACACCCTTTCCGGAGGAGAAAAGGTAAAGGCTCAGATGATGCGGATTTTGATGGGAAAACCTACGGTACTTCTCCTGGATGAGCCCTCCAATGATATTGATATTGCCACACTAGAGTGGCTGGAAAAGGAGATTCTGGACTGGCCTTATATTGTGGTGTTTATCTCCCATGATGAGACGCTCATTGAGAATACTGCCAATATGGTTATTCACATAGAGCAGTTGAAACGAAAGCAGGAATGTAAGTATACGGTGTGCAAAACCACTTATGAAAGATATAAGGAGGAGCGGGGACTGAAACTTGCCAATCAGCGGCAGCAGGCGTTAAATGATCAGAGGGAGAAGAAAATCAGAGAGGAAAAGTTCAGAAAGATTCAGCAGAAGGTGGAGAATGCTCAGGCGAATGTATCAAGGCAAAATCCTCATATCGGGCAGCTTTTAAAGAAAAAGATGCATGCTGTGAAGGCCATGGAGCACCGCTTTGAAAGGGAGGATGTCAATATGACTCAGATGCCGGAGGAGGAAAGTGCTATCTTCTTTAAACTTGGTGGGGAAGAGGCAAAGCTTCCCGCAGGGAAGGTAATTCTGGACTATTCTTTGGAGAAGCTTTTTACACCGGATGGACAGTCTGTGCTGGCAAGAGATATCCGATTATTTGTCAGAGGACCGGAGAGGATATGCATCATCGGAGAAAACGGAGCGGGAAAAACTACCCTTTTGAAGAAGCTTGCCACAGAATTGCTAAAGAGAAGTGATATTCTTGCAGAATATATGCCACAGAATTATGAGGAATTTCTGGATATGGAGAAATCTCCGGTGGACTTTCTGGACAAGTCAGGAGATAAGGAGGAACGTACCAGAATCAGAACCTATCTGGGGTCACTAAAGTATACCGCAGATGAAATGGAGCATTCAATCCGGGAGCTTTCCGGAGGACAGAAGGCTAAGGTATTACTTCTAAAGATGAGTTTATCCGGGGCAAATGTACTGATTCTGGATGAGCCCACCCGTAATTTTTCCCCTTTATCAGGACCGGTGCTACGGGAGATGCTGGCGTCTTTCCCAGGCTGTATCATTAGTATTTCACACGATAGGAAGTACATAGAGGAGGTTTGTACACAGGTCTATAAGCTGTCGGAGGAAGGTCTTTTACTGCTGTAAAAATATGTCGAAGAAAACTTTAAAACTTTGCTTGACAAAAGTGTAGCGCGGTGCTACGATAAACTCACTTTTTGGAAAGATATGTAATTTATTAGAGTCTTTTCAGAGCAATATACGGACCACCAGCAATGGTTAAGGCCATACGGACAGCCGGGTCCACTGCCGATTGGCAACTTTTAAGTTGCATTATTGATTGAGTTAAAAGCTCAAATTTTATAAGTTGGTTTCTTATAAACCTCAAATGTGCCATAGGCACTGACTTGTGAAACGGTCAATAAGAGTAGTAAAAGTGTGATTGCTATATAGACTCTGATAATCCCGATATATTTGTGTATGATGTCTTTCCGTATTTTTCTGAATATGGGTGTTTTTGATTTTGTAAACAAATGTAAAGCATAGGTTAGTGTGGCACTAATCTATGCTTTTTGTTTTTTCAGAGCGATGCAGATTTATGCAAAACAGGTATGGCGAGTAGCCATGCATGAGCAAAAGGAAAGCCTTGAAAAGGCGGTTTTGCGAATGTGCTCTGAAGATGGGGAGGAGAATTATGGAAAGAGAATTATTGAATCAGTCCAAAGCACCCATACACGAGGCGCTTGAGCGCTTCAGGCATATGCGTGTGGTGCCCTTTGATGTGCCGGGACATAAAAGGGGAAGGGGGAATCCGGAGCTGGCAAAGTTCTTAGGAGAGCAGTGTGTCGGCGTAGACGTGAATAGTATGAAGCCGCTGGATAATCTGTGCCATCCTGTATCTGTAATCCGTGAGGCAGAGGAGCTTGCAGCGGAGGCTTTTGGTGCAGCACATGCTTTTTTGATGGTAGGGGGGACCACAAGCGCAGTGCAGAGTATGGTGTTGTCCGCTTGCAAGCGTGGAGACGAAATCATCTTGCCCAGAAATGTGCATCGTAGCGTGATTAATGCGCTGGTGCTTTGCGGAGCAGTTCCGGTGTATGTGAACCCGGAGGTGGATACCAGGCTTGGTATCGCGCTGGGAATGAAGAGGGAGCAGGTAGCCAGAGCCATTAAAGAGCATCCGAATGCTGTGGCGGTTCTGGTTAATAATCCCACATATTATGGAATTTGTTCGGATTTAAAGGCAATTGTGGAGATGGCCCATGCTGCAGGAATGTTTTGTCTTGCGGATGAGGCTCATGGAACCCACTTTTATTTTGGCGACAATTTACCGATTTCTGCCATGGCAGCAGGGGCGGACATGGCGGCTATATCCATGCATAAGAGCGGCGGTAGCCTGACCCAGTCCAGCTTTTTGGTGGCCGGTCCTAAGATGAATGCAGGATATATAAGGCAGATTATTAACCTAACTCAGACTACTTCAGGTAGCTACCTTCTTATGTCAAGTTTGGATATTTCCCGTAAGAATCTGGCACTTCATGGTAAGGAGGTATTTCGCCATGTGTGCAATATTGCAGAGTATGCCAGAAACGAGATCAATGCTATCGGTGGTTACTATGCATTCGGACAGGAACTGGTAAACGGAGATTCAGTGTATGCCTTTGACCCTACCAAGCTCAGTATTCATACTCTGGATATCGGTATGGCGGGCATCGAGGTATATGATACGCTCCGGGATGATTATGATATTCAGATTGAGTTCGGTGATCTGGGCAATGTGCTGGCGTATCTCTCCATCGGTGACCGTGCTCAGGAGGTGGAGCGTTTGGTAAGTGCTCTTGCAGAGATTCGCAGAAGATATAAAAAGGATCCTACCGGAATGCTTTCCCAGGAGTATATTCCACCGGAGGTGGTGGCAAGTCCCCAGGAGGCATTCTATGCAGAGAAAGTCAGTCTTCCTATTGAGGAAACAGAGGGAAAAATATGTAGTGAATTTGTAATGTGCTACCCTCCTGGTATCCCTATTCTGGCACCGGGTGAACGTATCACTAAGGACATTTTGAAATATATAGCTTATGCAAAAGAAAAGGGGTGCAGCATGACCGGTCCGGAGGATGCGGCCATCGAGCATCTGAATGTGCTGAAATAGGGGGAGAAAGATGGATTTTTGGTTTAGTGAAAGTCACACGCCGGATGTGAAGCTGAGCCTGAAGGTGAAAAAGCAACTGTATTCCAAGAAAAGTGATTATCAGAAAATCGATGTGTTTGATACCCACGAGTTTGGAAAGGTGTTGTCACTGGACGGAAATATCATGCTGACAGAGCGTGATGAGTTTATTTATAACGAGATGATTACCCATGTGCCTATGGCGGTGCATCCGGGGATTAAGAGAGTGCTGGTTATCGGTGTGGGCGACGGCGGTGTCGTGGGGGAGCTTACCAGATACGAGCGCATTAAGCGGATCGACTTGGTGGAAATGGATGAGCAGGTTGCCGAGGCCTGCAGGCAGTATTTACCTGCCAATGCAGGGAGACTGGACGATGAAAGAGTGCATATTTATTATGAGAATGCACTGAAATATATTCGCCGCTGTGAGGAGAAATATGACCTCATCATTGTTGACTCCAATGACCCCTTCGGACCCTCGGAAGGCCTTTTTACCAGAGAGTTTTATGGGAACTGTTACAAGGCACTGAAAAGTGACGGAATCATGGTAAATCAGCAGGGAAGTCC
>JAFUKH010000027.1 GCA_017467845.1 Lachnospiraceae bacterium
ATGGATGTTACGGATACCCAGCGGCTGGAGCAGGAGAGTATGCTTGCTTTAAAAGAAGCATTTAATTCTGCGGAAGAGGCCAACCGCGCCAAAAGTGATTTCCTTTCCAGAATGTCTCATGATATTCGTACTCCTCTCAATGCCATTACCGGTATGACCAATATTGCCAAGCTTCACTTGGAGGATAAGGAAAAGGTACAGGACTGTCTTTCTAAGATTGAATCCTCCAGCGGACATTTGATTAATTTGGTCAATGAAGTGCTGGATATGAGTAAGATTGAAAGCGGTAAGATGTGTCTTTCTGAGGAACCCTTTGATTTGTATGCTGTAATTGCTAATATCAGTAATATTATGAGTCAGCATGCGAATGCAAAGAATATTCTTTTTGAGATTCGTCAGGAGAATATCCGTCATAATATGCTGCTTGGAGATGCTACCAGACTGGAGCAGCTGGTAATCAACATCTTGAGTAATGCGATTAAATTTACTCCGGCAGGGGGAATCGTGGACGTTTTGGTGGAAGAGACGATTTCCATTGTAAAGGACTATGCGAAGTTTAAAATCGTATGTAAGGATACCGGAATCGGAATGGATGAAGAGGCAGTTAAGAATGTGTTTGATCCTTTTTTCCGTGCCAAGAAGTCCTCAAATAAAGTGGAGGGAACCGGTCTGGGTATGTCCATAGCGAAAAATATTGCCAATATGATGAATGGTGATATTGATATTAAGAGTACACCAGGAGAGGGAACTTGTTTTCATGTGACTGTGTATCTGAAGAGACAGCCACAGCAAGCTAAGATAGAGACAAAGTCCGGAAAGGATGAGCCTATATGCGATTATTCTCATAAGCGGGCACTTATTGTAGAGGACAATGAACTCAATATGGAGATTGCAGAGACTTTACTTGGTATGACCGGAATTCAGATTGAAACGGCGACGGATGGAAGCTATGGATATTATAAGGTACTGAATTCCCCGGAGAATTACTTTGATATTGTTTTTATGGATATTCAGATGCCCAATCTCAACGGTTATGAAAGTGCGTCTGCAATTCGTTCCATTAATCGTAGCGATATTAAGGCTTTGCCCATTATTGCAATGTCGGCCGATGCTTTTGTAGAGGATATTAATAAAGCTAAGATAAACGGTATGAATGACCATATTTCAAAGCCTATTGATATGAACAAGTTATTAAAGGTTATGCAGAAATACCTGTAGTAGGGGTGGATATATGAGAATAATTAGAAAACATGGATTTGCAGTATTATGTTTTATTGTGACATTCATTGCAATTCACTTTTCTTATAGGGAATTGGAAAAACAGGTAGAAAGGATGAATACTGAGGTCTTTACGGAGGGAATCAGTTTGGAGACAGGTGCAGATACTTCAAAGATTATAGAGGTGTCCGCATCGATTTCTCAGTCCTGGGATGACTATGATGATGAGGGGCATTCCTGTAAGGGAGGCCAATATGATTTCACAGTGACCAATAATTCCGATAAACCTATTCAGAATTGGAAACTTGTTTTACATCTGCCTAAGGGTGGAGAAATTGATAGCTATTGGAGCGGGGAAATATTTAACGAGGATACGGAGATTACTTTTGTACCGGGGGAGGAATCTAAGAAGATTTTACCGGGTACTACGGAATCTTTTGGATTCGTCATGTATTCCGGAGTGCTTCGAAGGATTCAGGAATTTACCTTTTATGGAAGTTATGAGGTGAATCTTCAGGAGTTGGAAGAATATGAGAGACTTCTGGGGTGCTTTTACCTTTGGTCTGTATTAGCAGTGGTATATGTTGTCTTTGAGGTGATGATGTATCGGGCTGAGAAGAAACGTGAGAATGATATGCGTATTATCATTGAGACAATGGAGACATTCTCTAATTTCATTGATGCTAAGGATTCTTATACCAAGGGACATTCCAAACGAGTATCACAGTATACCAAGCATATGGCGAAGCGTTTTAAATATTCAAAGGAAGATATTACGAAAATTGGATACATTGCCTTGATGCATGATTGTGGTAAAATTGGTATCCCGGACAGTGTATTGAATAAGCCGGGCGCTTTGAATCCGGATGAAAGAAAGGTTATTGAAGAGCATACTAAGGTGGGCGGAAATATTCTGGAACATTACACTGCCATTGAAGGAATTAAGGAAGGGGCACTGTACCATCATGAGAGATACGACGGCGGCGGCTATCCGGAGGGCTTAAAAGGAGACGAAATACCTTTCGTTGCCCGTATGATTTGTGTTGCGGACTCTTTTGATGCCATGAATTCAGACAGATGCTACCGTAAGCATCTTCCCAAAGAGGTAATCATCAAAGAACTGGAGAAAAACATGGGCAAGCAGTTTGATCCGGATGTTGCAAAATGCATGATTGACTTAATTAATGAGGGTGTCATTCCCTGCGCAGACGATTAACTACCATCTACTATAATAAGGGGCTATTGCATGAAAGGCTCGCCCTCCGGGGATGTATTCCCCGGAAGGCGTGTTTGTTATGCAGTAGTCCCTTATTTTGTCACTTTTTCTAAAAAGAAAATTAAATTCGACAAAAGTAGTACAAATGTCCAGAAAAATGTGCTAACATAATCACCGAGTTTGATGTTGGCACTTGTGAAAGAGGAGATTCAATGAGTTTTGTAAGCTTTGAAAATGTACAGAAGGTGTATAAGACCGGTGAAGTGGAGATTCCGGCATTGCATGATGTGAATTTTGAGATTGAACAGGGCGAGTTTTGTGTAATCGTAGGTGCATCCGGTGCAGGTAAGACAACGATTCTGAATATTTTAGGTGGTATGGATACCTTGACATCAGGAAAGGTATACTTAGATGGTAATGAGATTTCTGCATATAATAAGAGACAATTGACCGCATATAGAAGACATGATGTAGGATTTGTATTCCAGTTTTATAATCTGGTGCAGAATCTGACAGCTCTGGAAAATGTGGAGCTTGCGGCACAGATTTGTAAGGAGCCTCTGGATGCAGCAGAGGTGCTGACGGAAGTGGGGCTTGGACATCGCCTGGGCAATTTCCCGGCACAGCTTTCCGGTGGTGAACAGCAGAGAGTGGCTATAGCAAGAGCTCTTGCGAAGAATCCCAAGCTTCTTCTCTGTGATGAGCCTACAGGTGCGCTGGATTATAATACAGGAAAGGCAGTTTTAAAGCTGCTGCAGGATACCTGCAGAGAGAAGGGAAAGACGGTGGTGGTAATCACTCATAACTCTGCCCTGACTGCTATGGCAGACCGCATCATTACCGTTAAGAGTGGAACTATTATGGATATGTATAAGAATGACAGGATTATTAAGGTAGAGGATTTGGAATGGTAAAGACAACTCTTAGGGAAATACGTCAAAGTCTTGGACGTTATCTGGCCATTATGGCAATCATTGCTCTGGGTGTTGGTTTCTTTGCCGGTCTTAAGGCTACTAAGCCGGGAATGGTAAATACGGTGGAGAACTACATGATAGAGCAGAAGCTGTATGATTACCGCTTGCTTTCTACAGTGGGATTTGAGCAGGAGGATATTGACTATCTTCAGGAATTTGCACCGGAGGCAGTTGTGGAGCCGTCCATTACAGTGGATGTGCTTGTGAATGACTTTAGCTCTGATAACGGCTTTGTATTAAAGACTCATAGTATTACAGAAGGGGTCAATGAGATTTCCCTAGCAGCGGGTCGCATGCCGGAAAATGCAAATGAATGTGTGGTGGATGCGGCTGTTTATAATGAGTCCGTGATCGGAAAGAAGTTGACTTTTTCACCTGATAATGAAGAGGATACGTTGGGTAGCTTTGCGTATAAAGAGTACAAAATAGTAGGTATTGCCAATTCGCCGTTATATATCCAGTTTGAGCGTGGCAATACCGCATTGGGAAACGGTACGGTTACCGGATTTGCGTACCTTTTGCCTGAAGGATATGATACAGAAGTTTTTACAGAGGTGTACGTAAAGCTGGATATTCCGGACTATCCTTTATATGATGAGGAATATGAAGCTTATCTGGAATCTGTAGAGGAAGAATGGCAGACCGCACTTAATGCATGTGTGGAAAGACGTTATCAGGATTTGTTTGTGGAGCTTGAAGATGCCAAGGAAGAGTTCCGCAGAGAAAAGGCAGATGCGGAGAAGGAGCTTTTAGATGCCCAGATAGAGCTTGAGGATGCCGCAAAGGAAATGGAGGATGCGGAAAAAGAGCTGGAGGATGGCATAAAAGAGCTGGAGGATGGTAAGAAAAAGCTGGCAGATTCCAAGGCCGATCTGGAAGAGGCTGAAAAGAAAATCGCAGAAAATGAGGCACTTTTAGAAGAAAAGAAGGCTGAGCTGGAAGAAGGTAAGGCAGAATGGGAGGAAAATTATGCTCTGGTTATGGCCGGCTATGATGAGTTGGACATGGCAGATATTGTGATTCAGTCTCAGGAGGCACTTCTTCTTTCGGGAAAGGTACAGCTTTTAGAAGTAGATATTCTTATGAATCAGATGAGTGGTGTCTATGATATTTTGGGTCAGCTCATGTCTGAGGAGGATAAGGAAGAGTTAGAAGGTTCTCTGGCAGAAAGCGAGATGGGTCAGCAGCTCGGACAGCTGGAGGAAGGCAAGGCAAAGGTACAAAGTGGTGAGGCTGCATTAAATAGTGCCAAGCAGCAGATGGCAGATGCCAGAAAAGAATTGGATGATGCCTACGCCCAGCTGATGGATGCCTATGATGAGATTTTAGAAGGGGAAGCTCAGCTGATAGAGGGTGAATTGAAGCTGACCACCGGAAAAAAGGAATTAGAGGATGGTAAAGCCCAGCTTGCGGATGCTGAGAGGGAAATGGCTGATGCTGAAAAAGAACTTCTGGATGGTCAGAAGGAGCTGGAGGAAGGTAAGCTGGAATATGCCGATGGATTAAAGGAATATGAGGATGGTGTAAAGGAGTTTGAGGAGGAGATTACGGATGCAGAAGCAGAAATAGCGGATGCGGAAGAGACACTTCGGACCATGAAGGAGCCGGAAGGCTATATTTTAGACCGTAGAACCAATGTGGGATATGTGTGCTTTGAAAGTGATAGTGAAATTGTAGAGAATGTGGCAGATGTATTCCCGGTATTTTTCTTCCTGGTGGCTGCACTGGTGTGTATGACCACCATGAATCGAATGGTGGAAGAGCAGCGTACCCAGATTGGTACCTTCAAGGCACTGGGGTATAGCGACGGTGTGATTATGGCCAAGTACCTGTTTTACTCCGGAAGCAGTGCCCTGATAGGTTGTTTGGCGGGATTTGTAATCGGCTGTCTGGGAATTCCGCGAGTAATTTGGATTGCATATCAGATGATGTATATTCAGATTCCGTTCAGAGACGTGTTTATGCCGGAAATGCTTATTTTCTCTGTAGTAGTTTCCCTTTTATGTTCTGCCGGTACCACCTATGTGTGCTGTAGAAGTGAGCTGAAGGAGGTGGCGGCTCAGCTGATGAGACCTAAGACTCCTAAGGCAGGTAAGAGAATCTTTTTGGAGAAGCTCCCTTTTATTTGGAAGAGGCTTGGCTTCTTACAGAAGGTATCCATTCGTAATGTATTTCGTTATAAGAGACGTTTCTTTATGATGGTAATCGGCATCAGCGGATGTACTGCACTGGTGCTGGCAGGTCTTGGCATGGAGAATTCAGTTGCGGATGTAGTTACGGATCAGTATGAGCAGATTCAGACCTATGATATGACGGTATCCTTTTCTGAAAATCTGGAGGGAGAGCTTCTTAAGGAGCTTCAGGAGATTTTGGAGGGAAAAACGGATATTTATATGTCCTTTGCAGAGGGTTCTTATACAATCGAATTTGAAGAACAGAGTGATACCTTGACATTGGTGATTCCGGAGAATCCGGAGCATATGGCAGAGTTTTATAATCTGCATACATTGGAGAAAGAACCTATTTCTTTCCCGCAGGATGGAGGGATTATTATCACTCATTCCATGGCAGATAAGCTGGGAATTGAAATCGGAGATACCATTGAGCTTGTAAATGATGACAGAGACAGGATTTCAGCGGTAGTATCCGGCATTAACCGTAACTTCGTCTTTGATTATGCTTATATGACCATGGGAACCTATGAAAAGGAAATGGGAGAGGCTGCAGAGTATAATACCTCTTACATTAAACTGTCTGAGGAATATCTGGATAGTGCCCACGAACTTTCTGCGGAGATTATGGACCTGGAGGAAGTAACCAGCGTTAATATCAGTGTGGATACCCAGGCTCGTTTCAGTAGTATGATGGGAAGCTTGGATTACATCGTACTTCTGGTAATTGGTTGTGCGGCGGCGCTTGCATTCATTGTACTATATAATCTGACCAACATTAATATCACAGAGCGTGTAAGAGAAATTGCCACCATTAAGGTACTTGGATTTTATAGAAACGAGACTGCAAGCTACGTGTTTAGGGAGAATCTTATCCTGACGGCAGTGGGAGCCTTTGTGGGACTTGCGCTGGGAAAGATTTTACATGCCTTTGTTATGAGTTGTATTAAGGTAGATATGGTTTCCTTTGATGTGAAGATTAATCCGGAAAGTTATGTATATGCGGTGGTTTTAACTTTTGTATTTGCATTCTGTGTCAATAAAATGATGAATAAAAAGCTGGAAGATATCAGCATGACGGAATCCTTAAAATCCGTGGATTAATAGTTTTCTGTTATACTGGGGTAACGTGCAAAAATATGCACGTTATCCTTTTTTATTTGGATAAATTGTTACTACAATTTCTTTTCCTACTATGCTATTATATTACTGTAACTGATTAAACTTAAAAAGGGGAGAAACAAATGAAAGAAAAGAAATTAAAATTCAGTGGACTTATTATGTGTCTGGTAGTGCTTCTGATTTCAGTAGTACTTCAATTTGTGGGAGGAGTATTGGGGGCACTTCCTTCCAGCATTATGTTAGGTATTGAGATTGCGCAGCAGGGAATCACCGATATGGAAGTGATTAATCAGATGTCTGCGGAAGCAACTGCCAGTGCAATCGAATTGGGTGTTGTAGTGGCACACCTTTTGATTATTCTTACCTTCGGTCTCTGGTACGGACTTGGTATCCGTAAGAAGATTCAGACTTCTATCTTGGGTGAAGTTTTTAATGCGAAGAACATCGGTGTTACATTACTGATGGCAGTATCTATTTGCTTTGCTGTGAATTTTGGTATGGAAGTAGCAGTGTATGTGATTCCGGAATCTATTGTAGAGAGTTACGTTGAAATGATGGAGATGGCCGGATTTGGAGAAAGTCTTCTTACTACCATTGCTGCCGTATGCTTAGCACCTATCGGTGAAGAACTGGTATACCGCGGAACCTGCATGTATTTTGCAGAGAAGTTTGTGGGTGGCTTAAGTAAGAATAAAGCATTCTGGATTGCTAATGTGATTCAGGCACTGGGATTTGGTGTTTTCCATATGAATATTATTCAGGGAACCTATGCATTCTTAATGGGGCTTTGCCTTGGCTATCTTGTGAAGCGTTACAAGAGCATTATTCCGGCTATGATTGCACACTGCGTGATCAATGCATGCTCCAGCTTTTTATGGACTCCGGTTTATAATGTAATGCCGCAGTCAACCTTGGTATTCGGTATTTGTACCGTTGCATGTCTTGCAGTTACTGCCTTAGCTTTTAAACTTGGTGGAAATCCTATCACTGAGCAGGAAGCTTAATATGTATCCGTCACCTTAAGAATTCTTAACCAGTTTTAAAGAATTCTTAAGGTGTTTTTTTATACAAGTGGTGATATCATTTCATTAGGCCAATATATTAGCTTATTAAAGTGAAAGGTGAGGAGAGAAAAGTAAGAGATATGAAAAAGTCTAATTTGTTTACAAAAATGATGCATGTGTGCCTTATACTTACCATGTTGATTTCTATGGTTGGATGTGGCAGTACAGCTGAGACACAAAATACAGCATCAGAGTATGTGTATGTACCTACTTTTATGGAAATTGATGTAGAAGAGGCCGATTGGCTCAGTGATGCAATCGTAGTCGGAGATGAGTTGTATACCTCCTATAGTATCTATGATGAGGTGACCTACGAATCAGAGCAGAAATTTGTGAAAAAGAATTTAACTGACGGCAGTGGTTTTACAGAGCTTCCGATTCAGATAGTGCCTACAGTGGAAAACTATCAGACCAGCGTAAATAGCTTCTGTATGGATGAGAATGCGAATATCTATGTATTGGCTTACGAGTATCCGAAGTATGATCCGGAGAATCCGGAAAGCTCTTATGAAGAAGTAAAGCCGGTTTATAGCGTATTTAAGTACGATAAGGATGGCAATCAGATATTTGCTAACGATATCAGCGTCCTTTTGCAAAAGGATGAGATGAACAGCTATGTGCAGAGAATGCTGGTTGACAAAAACGGTCGCATTTTCTTATCCTCCAACAATTTAGTATTTGTGCTGGATGAGAACGGTAATGAATTATGTACCATCGATACCCAGGCTGAGTGGATTAATTCCCTTGGTATGGATAAGGCTGGTAAAGTGTATGCTTCCATGTATGGCATGGATTATAATGGATTAGAACTGGTAGAGTTGAATGCAGATACCAAAGCGATCGGCAATAAGATTTCCGGATGCCCGGACACCAATGGTAACGGAAGCTACTATCCCGGCATTGAGGCAGGCATGTTGATTGGAGGAAGCGAGTGCTTATATGAGTTTAACCCGGCTACCGGCGAAGTAAAGGAAGTAGTTGACTGGCTTAGCTGCAACATTAACGGTAGCTATGTACAGTCCGTAAAGGCTGGTGAGGATGGTAAGCTTTATGTGTTTATCTGCGAGTACAGCAGTGAAGAGAATCGTTACGAGCTGGTTATCTTAGAGAAGAAGCCTGCAAGTGAGGTTACCGCCAAAGAGGAAATTGTAGTCGGTACCCTGTATTCTAATCAGGCCCTGCAGTCGGCTGCTGTTAAGTTTAATAAAGCAAATAGTCAGTATCAGGTAACCCTTAAGGTGTATATTCCTGATACGGTAGAATGGACAGAGACTACATACGAAGATGCACTGAAATTATTCAATGCGGATTTAACAAGTTCCAACTGTCCGGATATTATTGATTTGTCTTTGTTTAACACAGATAATTTAGTGGCAAAGGGACTAATTGAGGACTTAACACCATATTTGGAGAAGAGCACTACCCTTTCTAAGGATGATTTCTTAGACAACGTGATTGCAACCAGCACGGTAGACGGTGTACTTGCAACCATTCCTACCTATGTAAATCTTCAGGGCATCATCGGTAGAGCATCCCAGCTTGGAGATGTGGAGGGCTGGACCATTGATGAGTTTATCTCCTTCACTGAGCAGTATCCGGATGCTAAGGTATTTAATTATGCAACCAAAGCCAGCATGCTTAGCATTTTCCTGAATTATTCCATTCGTGATTTTGTGGATTATTCCACAGGAAAGTGTAACTTTGATTCAGAGCAGTTTATCAAGGTACTTGAGTTCTGTAACCGCTTTGACTTGGAATACGTATATAACGAGAATGAAAGCTTCCCGGATATGGTTCAGTCAGGACAGATTCTTCTGGCAGATACCGGCTTCTACAGTATGACTGAGTATCAGATGTACAGTCTGATGTTCCCGGAAGAAATTAAGGTAATGGGATATCCTACCACAGATGGTGAGGGTGGTATTAAGCTTTCCAGTTACAATACTTTTGCCATGACTACAAAGTCTGAAAATAAAGAAGGGGCATGGGCATTCCTTGAGAGTACCTTACAGTACGAAGAGTACGACGAGTGGGGACACAACGGATTTCCTGTTCGCAAGGATATGTTAGAGGAAATGTTTGCCAAGGCTTCCACACCGGATTACATTTATGATGAAAACGGCGAAATCATGCTGGATGAGCAGGGTAACAAGATGGAAAATCCAAAGACCATCTGGGGATATGATAATTGGAATGCAGACATCTACGCTGCAACGAAAGAACAGTGTGATGCAGTGAGAGAACTTTTAGAAAAAGGTGAAATGACCAGTAATATGGACCAGGGATTATACGACATTATCAGTGAGGATGTGGAAGGATATTTCCAGGGACAGAAGAGTGCTCAGGATGTGGCGAAGATTATTCAGAGCAGAGCACAGATATATGTGGATGAGAATATGTAGTATAAGGAGTGTCTTATCTAATGAAGACAAAGACATTGGGGAAAGAGTGTAAGCAAAAGAGTAAAAGAATGAAGCGCGCAAAGAGAAGCTCGGGGCTATTTTTAGCCCCAAGCTTTCTTGGCGTTCTGTTATTTTTCGTTTTACCCTTTATGGTGGTTATTTACTATTCCCTGGTAGATAATCCCATTAGCCAGCAATTTGTATTTTTGGATAATTTCAAATATGTACTTGGGAATGGTGCGTTTAAGAGGGCAATATCCAACACCTTTCGGTTTTCGGCTATTGCAGTTCCGTTGGCAGTGGTATTGTCACTGCTTCTGGCAATCGTTTTGGAGTCTAAGATTCCTTTTAAGAGTCAGTTCAGAACCTTCTTTTTAAGCCCTATGATGGTTCCTGTGGCATCCATCGTGCTTATCTGGCAGGTACTCTTTCATTACAACGGTGCAGTAAATGATGTGCTGCTTGCCCTTGGCGGAACACGTATCGACTGGCTGAAGTCGGAGTATTCCCATGTGGTAATCGTTATTTTATTTTTGTGGAAAAACTTAGGATACAATATGATTCTGTTTATGGCAGCACTGGCAAGTATTCCGAAGGATATTTTAGAGGTGGCAAGGCTGGAGAGTGCCACACCGCTGCAAACCTTCTTTTACATAAAAATAAGATATTTATCATCAACCATTTTATTTGTAACGATTATGTCGCTGATTAATTCTTTCAAGGTATTTAGAGAGATTTATCTTTTGACGACAGATTATCCTTACGATACAATTTACATGTTACAGCATTTTATGAATAATACGTTTAAGAACCTGGATTACCAGAAGTTGTCCAGTGCAGCTATTATCATGAGCCTGGCAATGGTAGTGATTATCGGCGTTTTATTCCTTGTGGAAAATTATTTCGGAAGGGATGTGGAAGGCTGATGAAGAGAGTAAGAAGTGCGGCATCTGTCCGCAAGAAAAAGAATTTCTGGGCAAAGGTAAGAATCGGGATAGCAACTATTATTGCGGCTTTTTTTGCAATATTGTTCCTGATGCCCATTATCCTTACCATAAGTAATTCCTTTATGTCGGCTACGGAGATTTCGGCCAATTACGGTTCGGTTTTTGCGACCAGCAGCACCGGAGGAAAGGTATTTATCTCCGAGAAGGTAAATCTAAAATTTATACCGGATATGGTATCCTTTAGTCAGTATATTACGGTACTGTTAAAGAGTCCGGAGTATTTGCTAAAGTTTTGGAATTCTGTGATTTTGGTGGGTCCCATTGTAGTGTTCCAGCTGTTGGTAGCTGCATTGGCATCCTATGGCTTTACCAGATATCGCGGAAGACTTAGGGAGATTATTTTCTTCTTATATATTATTTTGATGCTAATGCCATATCAGGTTACCTTGGTACCCAATTATATGGTGGCAAATTGGCTTCATATTCTGGATACCTACTGGTCCATATGGCTGCCGGCAATTTTTTCACCCTTTGCGGTGTTCCTTTTAACAAAGTTTATGCGGCGTATCCCTACGTCGGTGATTGAAGCGGCAGAGATTGATGGTGCAGGAGAGTGGCAGATTTTCAGACGTATCTGTATGCCTCTATGTAAGGGGGCAATGGCTTCAGCGGCGATTTTAGTATTTATTGATTACTGGAATATGGTGGAGCAGCCACTGATACTGCTTTCAGATGAGGAGAAGCATCCGTTATCTGTATTTTTAAGTAAGATTAATGCCGGAGAAATTGGGTTGGCATTTGCAGTAGCAACCATTTACATGGTGCCTACCCTTCTCGTATTTTTATATGGGGAAGAGTATCTGGTAGACGGTATTACATATCAAGGAGGCATTAAGGGCTAATGAATGAAGGAAAAAACAAGAGAGAATGGATAAAGAATGCAGTAATCGTATTCCTTGTGATTATGTTGTTACTCACATTCTTCTCTAATACAATTATGAATTATTCACTGCCGGAGGTTGCGGTACAGTATGTGGAGTCCGGCTCCATCACTGCAAAAATCCGTGGGAACGGTGTGATTGAAAGTGGTGATCCATATTATGTTACCATAGAGCAACAGCGCAAGGTAGAGGCGGTAAACGTACGTCCCGGCGATATGGTGCAGGAGGGCGATGTACTTGCTGTGCTTTCTGCCAGTGCCAGCTCCGATATGAAGACCAAGGAGCAGGAGGTTAAGGCTGCAGAGGAAGCGATGGATGCTGCACAGAAGCAGTTTGAGACATTGCTCTTAACCGGTGGCTATGATGTGTCGGTCATGAACAACGCAGGAGAGATGGCGTCGGCAGATTCCTTGGCAAAGCAGATTATTAAGCTGAAAAACAAAGAGACTGCTTTGAAGGATGATATTTCCGGATTAGAAGCGGATATTGCAGATGTGGATGAGCAGATGAATGCAATATCTCTTCAGCTCAGCATTAACTCAATCAACAATATTGGATCTGAGCAGGAATATAAGGATTATACGGATGCAGTGGCAGCATTAAGTGATGCCAATACCACCTTGGAACGTGTGCGTGTAGAGAAGGAAAATTATGAAATTCAGTATGGTTTTTCCGAGAGTGATGTAAATTCTACCTCAAATGGAGATGCGGCTTTAGACAGATATCAGACTCTGGTGCGGGATTATAACGCAATGCAGACTCAGGTGAATTGGCTGACCTTTAATAAGAATGAGACCGAAAAGGTGCTTACGGAGAAGCTTGAGTCATCCAATACCGGCTTAAACGGTCAGAAGAATAACTTAACCGTGCAGAAGAACAATCTGCAGAAATCTTTGGACGAAAAGAATACAGAG
The DNA here is from genome assembly GCA_017467845.1 of Lachnospiraceae bacterium. Classification (GTDB taxonomy): domain Bacteria; phylum Bacillota; class Clostridia; order Lachnospirales; family Lachnospiraceae; genus Acetatifactor. Next base: position 12,970 of record JAFUKH010000027.1, read on the forward strand.
CTTTCTAAAGTCAGCGAGGATTTAGCGGAGTTAACCAAGAATATTACCGATTCTTCCGCACTTCAGACCGCAAGTGAGGCAATTACCAAGGCACAGGAGACTTATCAGGAATTGCTTGCTGAATATGAGGAAATGCAGGGCGTAGCCATTGATACGGAGGTAGTTGCTCCCTTTACCGGTACCATCGTATCCGTACCAATTTCCGCAGGAACCGATACTATCGACTCTCCGGGCGAAGGCAAGGGTTACACCATCGTAACCATGCAGCGTGAGGGTAGAGGTTATACCATGGAATTCTCTGTTACCAATGATCAGGCCAAGAGAATTGCGGTAGGTGATGAGGCTGAGGTTGTAAATAGTTGGAGATATGACAATATGACCCTTACCGTATCCGGAATCAAGAATGATTTAAAGAATCCGGGACAGGGCAAGGTGATTACCTTGGATGTAAGAGGAGACTATATCACTCCGGGACAAAATATCAGTGTTTCTGTGGGTGAGAAGAGTGCCAATTATGATATGATTGTTCCTAACAGTGCTATCCGTGAAGACAATAACGGTAAATTCGTACTTTTGGTAGAGACCAAGTCTTCTCCTTTGGGGAACCGTTACATAGCAACAAGAGCGGATGTAAAGGTTGTGGCAAGTGATGATACCAAATCTGCAATTACCGGAGATCTTTATGCATGGTCTTATGTAATTACCACGTCTACTGCACCGGTAGAAGCCGGACAGCAGGTAAGATTAGCTGAGAATTAAAGGAGAACCCATATGAAGAGAAATCATACTTTCTCTCTGAAGAAATTACTTTTTACAGGTAGCGTACTCCTTTTTCTGGTAATTGGAACTGTGCTTGCCATTGTTATCTCCATGCTCAGCAATAAATTGCTTCCCCAGCAGATGGCTGAGCGCTGGAGTGAGGAAAAGGACGTTGCACAGATTAGCTGTTTCTTCTCTGTGGATGCCGGGATGACGGTGGATTCCATTGAGACCTTTGAACACAATCTGGACAATGCTCTGGTGGAGGCATCCATTTATTCCACCAGTTTAAATGAAGAGGCAAGACTTTGGGCAGATGCCTATAGTGCTACCGGGAAAATAACCATATCCACGGACAGCGGAAACAGTATTACTTCCGATGCACTGGGAGTCGGTGGTGATTTCTTTCTGTTTCATCCCTTGCAGCTTCTGGGAGGATCGTATTTTTCCGGTCATGATGTTAATCAGGATTATGTAGTGCTGGACCGAAATGCTGCATGGAAGCTCTTTGGTAGTAATGATGTGGCAGGAATGACGGTATATATCGGTAATATTCCCCACATTATAGCCGGAGTGGTGGAAGTGGAATCCGGAAAGCTGGCGCAGGCCGGTGGTGTTAACGATACAGTGGTTTTTGTATCCTATGATTCCCTGAATAAATATGGTGTGAATCATGGTATCAACCATTATGAGATTGTAATGCCAAGTCCTGTATCCTCTTATGCGTTTTCTTATGTAAAGGATAATATAGGAGCCTCGGAAGCAGAGATGGAGGTTGTGGAAAATTCTGAGCGTTTCAGCTTTTTTAATAGGCTGAAGCTGATCAAAGGATTCGCCTCCCGTTCTATGAATGGCAAAGCGATTATCTATCCTTATTGGGAGAATATTGCCAGAGGATATGAGAATATTCTTTCCCTGCTTACTGTGATTATGTTGCTTGTTTTTGCCTATCCGGCGACGGTTCTGATAGTGATAATTGTAAGACTGTGGAAAAAGAAAACCTGGACATTAAAGAGTATTTTTCTTATCTGCAAGGACAAGGCAGAGAGAAAATTAGAACAAAGAAGAATGAAAAAAATGAAGGAGGAGATGGATTATGAGGATCTTATTTAAAAAGTGTCTTGCCATCATCTTAAGCTGTAGCTTTATTGTAGGGCTCACAGCCTGCGGAGGGGGCACTGTGGCAGTGGACAGCAGCCTTGCAAAGCAGTACGTTTTCCGTGGAACGGATATTGATTTGGGAATGGATTTTGAGAATGCCAATATCAATGCCATGGAATATAAGAATGATAAGCTCTACTCAGTTGTATACGAGTACAGCTGGGATGATGAGACTGGTGAGAATACTTCTACCTTGAATTTACTGACCAGTGACATAGATGCAGGAACAACTGACCGAGTGATTTTAGAGCGTAAGGAAGGGATAATGGATATGTACATTTCCCAGGCCTGTATCGCAAATGACGGTAAAGTATACGGTCTTGTAGAGACCTACTATATGGATGAAACCAATCCGGAATACCCGGAATATAAGAATGTGACTACCTTAAATCTCTGGGATACCGATGGTAAGCTCCTTTGGGAGAAAGATATGCTGGAGTATGCAAATGAAGGAGAAACCTATATATGGTTTCGTACCATGAAGGCTCTCAGCGATGATACTGTCCGAATTTTCTCTGGTAATAATGAATATATCACCTTGGACAAGGATGGTAATGAGCTTGGTCGTGAGACGATAGAGGTTCAGAACATTGAGAACCTTAATAATATATGGATGTTCGATGATGGAAGAGTAATGATTACCACTTATAATAATGAGTGGACCAAGCAGTCATATCAGACTTATGACAGCAAGACGGGAGCTATTACTGAGCCTGTAGAAATGCCGGAGAACGTGTACTCCTACACTATGCGTCCCGGAACTACTACAGATTTTATTCTGACCAACAGCACTGGTGTATATACCTACAATATGGGAGACGAAGCTCCTGTCCAGATTATGGACTATGTTAACTCTGATATTGATACCAGCAATATCAATAATCTGATTATGCTTGACAATGAAAATTTTGTAGCAAATTATTATACCAACACTGATTGGAAGCTTAAGCTTGCAAAGTTTACCTACGTAAAGCCGGAGGATATCCCCGACAAGAAGGTGCTCAGCATGGCATGCTTCTATGTGGACTATCAGGTAAAACAGGATGTTATCGAATTCAATAAGACGAATCCGGATTATCGTATTATGATTACAGATTATTCTGTTTATAACACCAGCGAGAACTATACTGCAGGTGTGGAGAAGTTAAATAATGAAATTATCTCCGGAAATGTACCGGATATTTTATGTCTGGATTACAATGTAAATGTGGACAACTATGTTTCCAAGGGACTGTTTGCAGATATTAAAAAGCTGATTGAAGCAGATGAGGAGCTTTCTCAGTTAGAGTATCTGGAGAATGTCTGGAATGCATATTCCATTGATGGAAAGATGTATCAGCTGGTATCTTCTTTTAACGTAAACAGTTACATGGCAAAGACCTCTCTGGTTGGAGATCGTGCTCAGTGGACCATGGAAGAGTTTAACGAGTTTATTAAAACACTTCCCGAGGATTGTGCACCATTCGGAACCGAATTGTTACGTGGCGATTTCTTACGTGTGCTTATGAATTACTGTGGTAAGGAATTCGTGGATGTGGAGACCGGTACCTGTAATTTTAATTCTCCCCAGTTTATTGCAGCACTTGAATTTGCAGCATCTCTCCCGGAGGAGTTTAGTGAGGATTATTGGGAAGATTATGATTGGACCTTATATGAGTCCATGTATCGTGACAACAAGTCCTTATTGTGCGGGGTATATATCTACGATATTAAGAACTTGAACTATTCTATCAAGGGCCAGATGGGGGAAGACGTTACCTTCGTGGGATTCCCGGTTGGAGAAGGCAACGGAAGCTATATTCAGTCTACCGGACCATCCTTTGCACTTTCTGCAAGAAGTGCATATCAGGAGGGGGCATGGCAGTTTGTTAGACAGTATATTACTGAGGAATATCAGACTTCCAAAGAAAGTACTGCACTGTACGGTCTTCGCGTACTGAAATCTGCTTTTGAAGAAAGGGCTAAGGAAGCTTTGGAGAGACCTTATTGGCTGAATGACGATGGGGAAAAGGAATACTATGATAATACTTACTACATTAATGGTGAAGAGATTATCCTAGAGCCATTTACCCAGGAGGAAGTGGATGAAATCTGTAACTTTATCTACTCTGTAAACAAAACCTCTTACTACGATGAAGAAATCTATAAGATCATTGAGGAAGAGGCGGGAAGCTTCTTCTCCGGTGCAAAGACTGCCGCTGAAGTAGCTCCAATTATTCAGAGCCGTGTTCAGTTGTATGTAGATGAGAATCGTTAATTATGGGAAGATGTATTATTGTTGCTGCCGGCGATTTAACCGTCGGCAGCGTAAAGGTAAATGATGACGACCTGGTTATTGCGGTAGATGGTGGTCTTGGATATTGTTCTGTATTGGAGCTGGAACCGGATTTGATTCTGGGAGACTTTGATTCTGTATCGGAGCAGGAGAAAGAAGCCATCGAGCTTTTGAAAGCGCAGATTCCGGAGCGGATTATCCAGTTACCGGATGTTAAGGATGACACGGATACCTTGGCGGCTATCCGTATCGGTCTGGAGAATGGTTATGACCGTTTCTTAATTTATGCCGGAACCGGTGGAAGGCTGGAGCATACCTTTGCCAATATCCAGTGTCTGTTATATTTAAAGAATCATAATGCTGTGGGATATCTCATGGATGGTAGTGGAATGATTTGTGTACTTCAAAACGAAGAAGTGAAGCTGAAGGATAATCTGGAGGGCTACCTGTCTCTGTTCTCTTTGGGAAAAGAGGCTAGGGGCGTGACCATCCGGGGTATGAAATATGAGCTGGAGGATACTACAATAACCAATGATTTTCCGGTGGGAATCAGCAATGAATTTATTGGTCAAGAAGCTCTTGTAAAAGTAGAAGATGGGGAACTTCTGATGATTATTAATTATGTTTCTGAATAATGCAAAAGCTACAAACAATGTGGTTTGTAGCTTTTTTAATTGTGTAAATTTATGAAAAATAGTAAAAAAGTACTTGTTTCTGTGTCATAATAATTTTATAATATTGAAAAAAGGAAGGGAGATATAGTCCGATGAAATTGAGAAAAATAAAAGATGAAATGACTGTCAAAACTATAGATGGTGCAATACAGCTTAATAATAAGTTCATGATTAGAATTATGATTGGTCTGATTGTCTTTTCTATATGCTGTCTGATGCTTCTCGGAATGTTTGCGATATGGGTAAAGGACGCCTCCAACAGTGCAATTAATATTGAAGTAGCAACCGGAGTTCAGAGTGATTGGACCAATGATATTATTATTGATTTAGTGAGTGGTAACCCTATTGATGTAGAGCTGGATTCCCAAAAGTGTGCATTTGCGCAGATGAGAGAGGAATTAGAAGGCGGGTTGGGTATCAAGAGTGGATACACGGAGGTACAGGCTGCTTATGATGAAGCGATGGCACTTCACGAAGAATTACACAAATTAGCACAGCAGGCAAAGAACACCAGTCCGGAAGATGCAACGGAGATGGTAAATCTTCTGACCAATACATATATGGAGTTTTCTTCCAAAATGAGCATTGTTTCTGATTATTATATAATGAGACAGGATGCAAATTATGATTGGTATGTATTTGTAACCAATGCCAATATCATTATTATTATTATTTTAGCTGTTGTTGCTTCTAAGTTAATCCGCAGAGTGTCCAAGAATCTTTCGCAGACGATTGCGGAGCCTATCAATGCTGTTGCGGATTGGGCTACCGATTTGGCAATGGGTTCTGATGAACTGAATTTTGAGAATACTCATACTGATCTGGAAGAAATCAGTCAGATGATTGAAGCTTTTGAAGCTATGGCAAAGAATATTCAGGAGAATGTTCACGTAGTACAGCGAGTTGCAGAAGGTGATATGACGGCCTTCGTTAATATTCGTTCTTCAAAGGATAGTCTCTCTAAGAATCTTTACAAGATGGTTCAGACCAACGATCTGATGTTTAACGAGATCACTCAGATTGCTCAGGAGGTTGCTTACGGTGCAGATGATATCGCCAATGCAAGTAACTCTCTGGCACAGAGCTGTACCAATCAGGTACACAGTATTGCAGATTTCAAGATTGCGGTAGAGGAGACTGCAAAGCTTCTTAATGAGAACGTAGAGCTTATTGCTAAGTCCAAGAATCTCTCCGGTGAAATTAAGCAGGAGGTTGCATTAAGTAATGAGAAGATGCAGCAGCTCTTAAAAGCGATGGAGGATATTACACAATCTTCCGATAAGATTTTCGCAGTAATTAAGACCATCGAAGATATTGCAAGCCAGACCAATCTTCTTGCACTGAATGCTTCCATTGAGGCAGCAAGAGCAGGTGAATTGGGTAAGGGATTTGCAGTAGTTGCAGGTGAAGTAGGAAACCTTGCAGCACAGAGTGCGAAGGCAGTAGTAGAGAGTAGACAGCTGATTGAAGATACCATCCAGAAAGCAGCTATCGGTAATAAGATTACCAATGAGACCAGCGATACCTTTAAGAAAATCGTAGAGAGTATTGATGAGATTTATGTATGTAATGATGAGATGACGGATGCAGGAAATCGTCAGAAGGAGCAGCTTGGTGTTATCGAAACTGATATTCAGGCAATCTCTGATGCTGTAGATTCCAATGCAGCAATCAGTGAAGAAACTGCTGCATCTTGCGACTTATTAAATAGTAGTGCGGACAGCTTACGTGCAGCCATGAGTAAGTTTAATCTTCGTAAGAGAGAGCCGGGTAAGGCTTACATTCCACCTGAGAAACAGGGCGATGAAGAATTCAAGAAGCTTGCACAGCATAACTACGATGAAGCTGTAAAAGAAGGCAAAGTTCATTACTAAAACAAAACGGACCGTTACCCTCCGGGTAGCGGTCTTTCTTTGGCTCCACCACAAGTTTCCCTCTGTACACAACGCTTTTGAGATACATACCCACCGACCGACAGGAGACCACCTCCTTTTGGGGACGCTTTTGAAAAACTACGTAGAAATCTCCAAAGGCATATGTTGCGTTCCGTTTATGTCTTTTCACCTTTCGACAAACAGGAGTATATGTCCGTGTATTGGAGACGAGAAAAATTTTCTAGCATTTCTAGGCGCGCACGTTCGCAAAGTCTGATTACATGTGACCGAGCCCAGCTCCGTTTCACTGCGGTGGTTCTCGGTCACATGATTTTGCTCACCGCACGTGCCAAGAACTGCACGAAAATTTTTCAAAGTCATCCAATTACACGAACATATACTCCTTGTTTGCTCGAAATCTGAAAAGATATAAATAATCATAGAACGCAACGTGCCTTTGTGAGATTTAAGTAGTTTTTCAGCAGCTTCCCAAGAGGAGGTGGTCTCCTGTCGGTCGGTGGGGCGTGACGTATCGAAAACATTGTGTATAGAGGGGAGCTTGGGCCAGAGCCAAAGAAAGACCGTCGCGAAAATGCGACGGTCCGTTTGTTATTATAGTGATTGTGCCATGTAGAGGTTATAGTAGGCACCTTTCTTTTCAAAGAGTTCTCTTGCGGTACCTTGTTCTAAGATACCGCCTTCATCGATTACGAAGATGCGGTCAGCTTTCTGAATGGTACTTAAGCGGTGAGCAATTACGAAGGAGGTACGTCCCTGTAGTAAGGTTTCAATACCTTTCTGGACTAAGAGCTCCGTCTGGGTATCAATGCTGGAGGTTGCCTCATCTAAGATGAGGATGCGTGGCATGGATACGAAGGTTCTTGCAAAGGCAAGGAGCTGCTTTTGACCGATGGAGAGACCGCCGCCTCGCTCACTGAGCTCGGTGTCGTAGCCTTTTTCCAGCTTCATAATAAAGTCGTGGGCATTTACGGCCTTGGCTGCTGCAATGATTTCCTCATCGGTTGCGTCCAGCTTACCATAGCGGATATTGTCCTTTACAGTTCCGGAGAACAGGAAATTATCCTGCGTCATAATACCCATCTGGCTGCGGAGAGAGTGGATGGTGATATCTTTTACATCATGTCCGTCAATTTTTACGCTGCCTTTCGTAGTGTCGTAGAAACGGCTGATCAAGTTCACGATGGTGGTCTTACCTGCGCCGGTAGGTCCTACGAGTGCAATAGTTTCACCGGGCTTAATCTCAAAGCTTACATCCTCTAATACCTTTACATCCGGGGCATCAGAGTAAGCGAAGCTTACGTTTTCAAAACTTACAGCACCTTTAATAGGTGGAAGAACAGTAGCATCACTATCATCTGTAATCTCAGAAGGGGTATCTAGGATTTCAAATACACGTTCTGCTGCAGCGATATTAGTAATCAGCTGATTGTAGAAGCTGCTTAGGTTAGAAATCGGCTGCCAGAACATGTTAATGTATGTTCCGAAAGCAAGGAGAGTACCGATAGATACAGTGTCCACTCCAAGCACTACGATGCCCACATAGTAAAGCATTACAGAGCCGATCCCCCAGCAGATATCAATGATGGAGTTAAAGGCATCGTTCATGCGCACCGCATCTTTAAAGGCTTCCCGGTGCTCCTTTACCAGAGTATCAAAGGTTTCCTCAGATTCTTTCTGAGCATTGAAGCTCTGGATAATACGCATTCCGGCAATATTTTCATGAAGAAAAGCATTTAAGTTAGCACTTTTCTTACGGAAGATTAGCCAGCGTTTGTGAGAATACTTCTGGATGATAAACATACCAATCATCAGAAGCGGGGTAGAGCACAGAGCGGCTAATGTAAGAAGCGGATTTTTAATGACCATGATTACCACAACGGCAGTAATGGTAATAAAGTCCGGAATTAAGGTGGTAACACTGTTACCCAGCACATCCTTTAGGGAGTTGATATCTCCCATGATACGGGAGAGAATCTTACCGGTAGGACGTGAGTCAAAAAAGTGAAAATCCAAGGTTTGGATGTGGGTGTACAGCTCCAGACGGATGGTAACCAAAATGCGGTGACAAAGCTTGTTCATGATGTACATTCGAAGCTTTATCAGAAGTACCATAATAATGTTCAGTACCGCCGCAAAACAGACGATTTTCACAAGTCCCGAAAAGTTGCCCTTTCCGATATAATTGTCAATGGCTTCTTCGATGATTAAGGGATTCATAAGGCTGACAGCCACACAGAAGCCCATGATTAACAGCACCAAAAAAATTTCTTTTTTATATATAAGCAGATAGGAGAAGAGGCGAAGCAGCGTTTTTACTTTCCCTTTTTCTCCGCCTGTCTTCTCGTCATCCTTATACGAGTTGAATGCCATAGGTTATACCTCCTTCCTTAGGTGATATCCTCAGTGCCCTGGATAAAGGCACCGTATTGAGCCATATACGTTTCGTAGTATAAGCCCTTTTCCTTTAATAAAGTCTCATGGGTACCGCGCTCTGCGATTTCACCGTCTTTTAAGAAGATGATTTCATCCGCATGACGAACGGCACTGACACGGTGACCAATAATAATCTTGGTAGTACCCTGCAGAGAATTCAAAGTTTCCTGAATTTCCTTCTCTGTCTCCATATCCAGAGCGGAAGTGGAATCATCCATAATTAATATGGGATTTCCTTTCGAAAGAGCACGTGCAATACTGATACGCTGCTTCTGACCACCGGAAAGACCAACGCCTCGTTCACCGATAACGGTATCATAGCCGCTTTCCAGCTTCTCAATAAAGGAGCCTGCCTGAGCTCTGTAGGAAGCTGTCTTCACCATTTCGTCAGTAATAGTGTCAGCCTTGCCCAGCTTAATGTTATCTTTAATAGTATCCGAAAAAAGGAATACATCCTGCATAACCACTGAGATATTGCCTCGCAGCTGCTCAAAGGATAAATCTTTAATATTCACATCATCCATAAGAATTTCACCTTCATTACAATCATAGAGTCTCTGTAATAAATGGATAATGGACGACTTACCGGAACCGGTAGCACCCATGATGCCAAGGGTCTTGCCGGGTTCTACGGTAAAGCTGATATCCTTTAAAATCCGGCTGTTACTGCGCTCAAAATCTACGTTCTTAAAGGTAATCTTACCCTTCACATCATTGATGACAGTGGGATGCGCTTTTTCCTTAATGTCTGCGGTTTCCTTATAAATCTTCTTAATTTTCTTATTGGAAGCCACAGCAGAGGAGAAGCTGTTGGTAAGCCAGCCCAACATTTCCATAGGCCATACGATGTTCATGGAATACTGAATGAAGGCACCAAGATCACCAAGTGTCATCTCGCTTTGCAGAACCAAATAGCCGCCGCAAAGAAGCATAACCAGCGGCAGAAGTTTGGTTACCAGCGTAAAATAGGGATGATACTTTACAAACATGCGGGATTGCTGCATGTTTAGTTCAAAGTATCTTTCGTTGTGGGATAAGAACTTCTGAATCTCATGCTTTTCTCTGGCGAAGGCCTTTACGGTACGCACACCTCCTAAGTTCTCTTCACAGACCGTGTTGAGCTTTGCATTTTCTTCACTGATTTCCTCATAAATCTTATCCAGCTTCTTTTCAAGGAAAATTGCCAGCATACCGCAGAAGGCCATAACCACAAGTGGAATCAGTGCCAGTTTCCAGCTTAAGGTAAACATACAAAATAGTACTAGGGAAACGTGAATAACTACCTCAATTAATAGCATTCCAACGAATCCGATAGCATCCCAGATGCGGTCAATATCGTCCTTCACCCTCGCCATAAGTTCGCCGGTATTGTTGCGGTCGAAGAATTCTGCGGAAAGTCCCTGAATATGTGCAAAAATATCCTTTCGCATATTTCCCGCAATCTTTGCAGCTGTAACGTCGAAAGTATATTCTTTCACATACATAAAAATCATACGGCCTACACCTACTAAAAGAATTCCGCCCAGTAAGTAGGGGAGTATGGTAAGATTTCTCTGGCCGATGACATCGTCAATAATTCGCTTTGTGAGCTGGGGCGACAGCATATCCAGAGAAGTGGATATTACAAGTGCCATGACTGCAATAAAATAGGCACCCTTATGCTCCCAGATATGAGTTCTAATTTTCTTCATATCATACCTCCTTGTCTTTCAAACCCTCAAAAGATGCATATACAGACGTAAAAAGAGCCCATGACAGTACGTCACGAGCTCTCTATGTGTGTTAATATATGCATGGTTAATACATATGTACTATACGCGCTCTTTTGAGGTAACTGTTGATAATGTAATCATATTTGATTTTGCATTCTCGAAAAAATTCATAGTCAAGTTAATCATCATTGTTACCTCCTTCTTTCATATTTTTGTTGCGCCCTCGGATGACAAGTCCTCAGACTGATAAATGAATAACTGTTTGTAGATTACGCCTAATCTTTTTGAATGTCAAGGAGGTATTTTATAAAAAATTACATTTTTTTTCATAGAATGATGGTGTAAAATAAAAAATAGTTTTATTTGAGGAGACAATATGAAGAGGAAGAAAAGAATTTTACTGTACATACTGGGAGCACTCCTATTGACCGGATGTGGAAGTGGAGAGACCTTGGCAGAGATGGCAGCAACTCAGGAATATGCTCAGGCAGAGGAAACGGCAGCTCCTACGCCCATACCTACAGAAGTGCCTACACCGGAGCCTACGGAAGCACCAACGCCGGAGCCTACACCCAAGGTGGTAACCTTTACCCTGTCTGCAGCGGGAGATGTGACCCTGGGGAATATGCATCTGCATGGTTATGAGGGTACCTTTAATGAGATGTATGATATTCAGGATGACCCCGCATATTTCTTTGAAAATGTAAGAGATATTTTCGAAGAGGATGATATGACTCTGGTGAATTTCGAGGGGGTACTTACCACTTCCAATGAAAGAGTGGAGAAGGCCTACAATATGAAGGGGGACCCGGAATATGTGAAGATTCTCACAGCGGGAAGTGTAGAGGCTGCATCTATGGGCAATAATCATCGTATGGACTATGGTGAGCAGGGGGAGGCAGATACCGTTGCAGCTCTGGAATCGGAAGGAATCGTATATGCCTACGATAGTGTAGTAGGTTATTACAAGACGGAGGATATTACGGTTGGCTTTGTATCAGTTAACGAGCATTATGACGGAGAAGCGGTAGAGGTCTTCTTAAAGGATGGTATCAAGAAGCTGAAAGAGGAGCAGGTTAATCTGATTATTGCCTGCTGTCATTGGGGAGAGGAACTGGCTCACTATCCTAACGATTATCAGAAGGAGCTTGGAAAGAAGTGCATTAACTGGGGGGCAGATCTTGTGATTGGACATCATCCCCATGTTTTGCAGGGAGTAGAAGAGTATCGGGGAAAATATATTATCTATAGTCTGGGCAATTTCTGCTTTGGTGGTAATCGTAATCCCAAGGACAAGGATGCCATGATTTTCCGGCAGACCTTTACCTTTGTGGACGGCGTGAAGAAGGAGGATCAGGACATACAGGTGATTCCTTGCACCATCAGTTCGGTAGAGGACAGAAACAATTATCAGCCAACTCCGGTTTACAACAAGGATGCAGAGCGGATAATTGACAGATTGAACACATATAGTGAACCCTTCGGCATAGAATTTGATTATGAAGGTTTCCCGGTGAGGGAAAAGGAGCAGGAAGGATAAGGAACATTTATGAAGGAAAGAACCCGTTTGGGAATGCTGTGCGGTGGTATCGGAATAGGGCTGAATACCATACTTTTCGGTATTAAACTGCTGGCAGGAATTATAAGTAATTCCATAGCTATTACAGCCGATGCTTTTAATAATCTGAGTGATGCAGGTTCCTCGATTATTATGTTATTCGGCTTTAAATTGGCGGATGAAGCACCGGATAAGGACCACCCCTTTGGGCATGGAAGAATTGAGTACGTTTCAGGACTGATTGTATCCGTTTTTATTTTGATGGTGGCATTTGAGCTTTTTAAGAGCTCTGTGAATAAAATGATTCAGCCGGTAGAGCTGGAAAGTTCTCCCCTTGTGGTAGGAATTTTGGTGGTGTCTGTACTGATAAAGCTGATTATGTGGATTTATAACCGGGTGATTGGTAAGAAGATCGAAAGCAGTGCCATGCAGGCAACAGCCACGGACAGTATCAGCGATGCTGTCGCTACTTGTGTTGTTCTGATAGGAACACTGGTGGGAAGCTATACCGGATTTCAGATTGACGGATTTTTAGGTGCCCTTGTTGCCGTATTTATTTTTCTTGCCGGATTCAATGCGGCAAAGGACACCATTAATCCTTTGCTTGGAATGAAGCCGGATGAGGAGTTTGTGAAAAAAATCGAAGAAATGGTAATGTCCTATGATTTGGTAATCGGCATCCATGATTTGATTGTACATAACTATGGACCGGGCAGAATACTGATATCCCTTCATGCGGAGGTTCCTTCCGACGGAGATCTGATAGAGATGCATGATGTGATTGATTTGATTGAACACAGACTTCGAAGCGACCTTTCCTGTCAGGCGGTGATTCACATGGATCCGGTATGTGTTCATGATGAGCAGACCAATCGTTTGAGAGAGGTGGTGAAGGAGATGGTAGCGGAAATCAGTGGGGAACTTTCTATTCATGATTTTAGAATTGTAGTGGGGCCTACCCACACCAATCTGGTATTTGATTTGCTGATACCCTACCGTTTTTCTAAGAGTGACAGCGAACTTGTGAAAGAGATTTCTGAGCGGATTCATGCTTATGATGAAAGCTTATATGCAGTAATTGAGATAGATAAGGAATAAATTATTCAATGAGATATGTTTTACTTTTTTTGAGCTTGACGTTGTTTTATTTAGAGCAGGTGTACCATGCGATTGCTGATGGGGGAATTGTGTATAATCTGATATTCTTAGTGCCTGCGATTCTTTTGCTGGCATCCATAGAGAGTATGATGCTGGGATTTTCCGGAAAGAAGGCAAGCAGGGTATTATTTTATGTGATTCTAAGCGTAGAAATTATATTCTATTGTGCACAACTTGTGTACTTCAGCATTTTCAAGCAGCCCCTTTTATTTGCTGCCGTAGGAAATGCCGGTGCAGATGCCCTCACTACCTATTGGAGAGAGGCGTTGACCGGAATACTCAATAATTGGTACGGGATTCTTTTGATGTTTGTGCCCTTAGTGGTGGGAATTGTTCTGGATAAAAAGGAGAAACTGACCTTTTCCCAAATGGATGTTTCAGCAGGGGTATTTTCTCTTCTGTGGACGGTGGTGGCAGTATGTGTCAGCGGAGTGATTCTGGTCTGCGGCTATTATACTAAAGCAGAGTTTTATCATGATTATCAGGGATATTATGATCCTCTTTCTCTGGTAGAGAGTTATGGATTATCCCCAACACTTGCCAGAAGTCTGCTGGGAGATTTCTTACCGGAGGCAGAAGAAGACATTTATGTGGCAGGTTCCGATGATGTGGTTATGTCAGGCGGACAGGAGGAGGTTTCTACAGAGACACCTGCTCCAAAAGAGACCGTTACACCACAGTCCACCGAAAGACCACCAGCTATGGCAGTACCCACGGAGGAGCCTGTGGATACTTCGCCTCACATGTTTACTGTGGATTATGAAAAGCTTTCGGGGATGGTGGATTCCAAGGAATTTCGCAAGACGGTATCTGCTTACCAGTCCTTGGAGCCCACAAACAAGAATGAATATACAGGTATGTTCGAGGGATATAATCTGATTTACCTAACTGCGGAAGGATTTTCAACCTATGCAGTATCGGAAGCCCTTACCCCTACTTTGTATAAGCTTTTGAATGAAGGTATTATAGCTAAGAATTATTATGTTCCCTTATGGCAGACCAGTACCAGTGATGGTGAGTATGTAAATCTGACAGGACTGATTCCGAATCAGCAGTTTAGTATGAAGCGCAGCGGTGCAAATGCCCAGCCCTATTCTCTGGGAGCATATTTCGGAGGGGAAGGAGTTAAGTGCTACGGCTTCCACAACGGTACCATGTCTTACTATGACCGCTATATCAGTCACCCCAATATGGGGTATGATTTTATGGCATCTTTATTGGGAGATTTGCCCAAGGAGGAGTGGGGAGATAAGGTATTCCCCATGGAAAATGCAGGATATTGGCCGGCGTCAGACTTAGATATGATGAAGGCAACCATTCCATATTATATTAATGAAGAGCGTTTTCATGTGTATTACATGACGATTTCCGGCCATTTAAACTATAATTTCCTTGGAAACCGTATGTCATCGAAGAATAAAGATTTGGTGGCGGATTTGCCTTATTCTACGGAAGGAAAGGCATATATTGCATGTAATATAGAGCTTGACAGAGCACTGGAGTATCTTATCACAGAGCTGGATAAGGCAGGTAAGCTGGAAAAAACAGTGATTGTCATGAGTGCAGACCATTATCCCTATGGTATGGATGTGAATAATTATGAGGAGCTTGCCGGAAAAGAACTGGAGGATACCTTAGATATTTATCGTAACAGTCTGGTGTTATGGAATAGTGAGATGGAGCCTATGGTAGTGGAAAAGCCTTGCTGCTCCGTGGATGTTCTTCCTACCATACTGAATCTGTTTGGCTTTGAGTATGATTCCAGACTCTATGCAGGAAGAGATATTTTATCCGATAGCGAGGGTCTTGTTATTTTCTCTGACAGAAGCTTTATAACAGAGACGATGGAATATAACAAAAAGACCAAAGAGAAGGTCTATAAAGTGGATTCGGTAACTGAGGAAGATTACGAAGCCATGAAAAAGCAGGTAAAGACCATTTATGATTACAGTGCAGGAATTCTCAATCAGGATTTCTATCGTTATGTGGAAGAATGCAGAATCGTGAATTAATTAACAGGTAAATAGTTGCACGGATGGAAAATAAAGTGTATAATACCTTCGGTAAATCGATTACATATTTGCCGCAGGCAATGTAAATAAAGGAGGACATATGAGTAAGAAACCAGTAGTTTTAATGATTCTTGATGGTTACGGATTAAATGAGAAGGCTGAGGGTAATGCAGTATCTATCGCAAAGACCCCGGTTATGGATAAATTAATGGCTGAATGCCCTTTTGTAAGAGGTAATGCCAGCGGAATGGCTGTAGGTCTTCCGGAAGGACAGATGGGTAACTCAGAGGTTGGTCACTTAAATATGGGTGCCGGCCGTATTGTGTACCAGGAGCTTACCAGAATTACCAAAGAAATTCAGGATGGTACTTTCTTTGAGAACCCTACACTTCTTGCAGCAGTTGAAAACTGTAAGAAGAATGATAGTGCCCTTCATTTAATGGGTCTTTTATCAGATGGTGGTGTACACAGCCACAACACTCACTTATACGGACTTTTAGAGCTTGCAAAGAGAAATGGTCTGGAGAAGGTATATGTTCACTGCTTCCTTGACGGACGTGACACTCCTCCTGCATCAGGTAAGGACTTCGCTATTGCCCTTACCGAAGAGATGGAGAAAATCGGTGTAGGTAAGATCGCATCCGTAATGGGTAGATATTACGCTATGGACCGTGATAATAACTGGGATAGAGTAAAGCTTGCTTACGATTGTATGACCGAAGGCGAAGGACTTACTGCAGCTTGTGGTATCTGCGGTATCCAGGCTTCCTACGATAAGGATGAGACTGATGAGTTTGTAAAGCCTACCTGCGCAGTAGAAGACGGTAAGCCGGTTGCAACCGTTCAGGATAAGGATTCCGTAATCTTCTTTAACTTCCGTCCTGACAGAGCAAGAGAGATTACCAGAGCATTCTGTGATGATGATTTCAAGGGATTTGAAAGAACACGTAAGGATATCGTATTCGTTGCATTCTCTGATTACGATCCTACCATCCCTAACAAGGAAGTTGCATTCCACAAGGTTGCAGTTACCAATACCTTTGGTGAGTGGCTTGCAGCAAATGGTATGACTCAGGCAAGAATCGCTGAGACCGAGAAGTATGCACATGTAACCTTCTTCTTCAACGGCGGCGTAGAGACTCCTAATGAGGGAGAGGACAGAATTTTAGTTAATTCTCCTAAGGTTGCTACCTATGACTTAAAGCCTGAGATGAGTGCTTATGAAGTATGTGATAAGCTTACAGACGCAATCCGCAGCGATAAGTATGATGTTATTATCATTAACTTTGCTAACCCTGATATGGTTGGTCATACCGGTGTTGTGGAAGCAGCTGTGGCAGCTTGTGAAGCAGTAGATGAGTGCGTAGGTAAGGCAGTAGATGCTATCAAGGAAGTTGGCGGTTCTATGTTTATCTGTGCTGACCACGGTAATGCTGAGCAGCTTGTAGATTATGAGAACGGAACTCCATTTACCGCTCATACTACCAACCAGGTTCCTTTCATCTTAGTTAACTATGATGAAGCTTATACCTTAAGAGAGGGTGGATGTCTTGCAGATATCGTTCCTACCATGATTGAAATGATGGGTAAGGAGCAGCCTGTGGAAATGACCGGAAAGTCATTATTAATCAAGAAATAATTTAGGGAAAAGAAGGGCTGTTGCGGTAACGTAGCAGCCCGTTTGTGCAATTTGGGAGGTAGAAGACATGGGACTGGTGACACTTGGAAAGACAGGGATTATTGTTCAGAAGAATTCCTTCGGTGCACTTCCGATTCAGAGAATATCTAAGGACGAGGCGGTGAAGCTTCTTCGTAAAGCATATGATGCAGGAGTTACCTTTTTTGATACGGCTCGTTTTTATACTGATAGCGAGGAAAAGCTGGGCGAGGCCTTTGAAGGTATTCGTGAAAAGGTGTATATTGCCTCCAAAACAGCGGCAACTACACCGGAGGCTTTTTGGGCGGATTTAAATACTTCGCTGACAAATTTAAAAACGGATTACATTGATTTATATCAGTTTCACAACCCAAGCTTTTGTCCAAAGCCGGGTGATGGCAGCGGTGTGTATGAATGTATGCTGGAAGCCAAGGAAAAAGGACTCATCAGACATATTGGTATCACCAATCATCGCTTAAATGTAGCCATGGAAGCCATCGAAAGCGGTTTATATGAGACTCTGCAGTTCCCATTCTGCTATCTGGCTACGGATAAGGATTTGGAAGTGGTAGAGGCGTGTAAAGAAGCAGGTATGGGCTTTATCGCCATGAAAGCTTTATCCGGTGGACTGATTACCAATTCTGCGGCAGCATATGCGTTTTTAGACCAATATGACCATGTACTTCCTATCTGGGGCGTGCAGAGAGAGACAGAGCTGGATGAATTCTTAAGTTACATTGATAATCCGCCTGCCATGAATGAAGAACTGGCGGCAGTGATAGCTAAGGACCGTAAGGAGCTTTTGGGAGATTTTTGCAGAGGCTGTGGTTATTGTATGCCTTGTCCGGTTGGGATTGAAATCAATAACATGGCACGTATGAGTCTGATGATTCGTCGTGCACCGTCTCAGGCACAGCTTACGCCCGAGATGCAGGAGAAGATGTTTAAGATTGAAGGCTGCGCAAATTGTGGTAAGTGTAAGTCAAAATGTCCTTACGGATTAGATACACCGGCACTGCTTAGAAAGAATCTGGAAGACTATAAGGAAATCCTTGCCGGCAAGGTTTATTAATTAAAATAATAATTATTGTACAAATTATCCTTGTAATTTAGATAATTTTGTGTTATAGTAATAGGGCTTGACATTAGGATGAAAGTTAGGTTGAAAGGAAGAGGTTTTATATGGGAGCACTTAGAATCGTTTTAACAATTCTGTTTATTATAGTTTGTATCGCAATGGTAGTGTTGGTACTTATGCAGGAAGGTAAGCAGGCTGGTCTTGGCGCAATCGCCGGTGCAGCAGAGACTTACTGGGGAAAGAACAAAGGTCGTTCTATGGAAGGAACGTTATTAAAGCTTACAAAGATTTGTTCGGTTCTTTTCATCGGTCTTGCAATTGTACTTAATTTGAACGTATTTTAATTGACGTAATGAGGCACTCTATTGATATAGGGTGCCTTTTATGTTGCCCAGAGGTGAGTATGGAGATTAGAGATAAGAGAAAAAAAGTGATTTGTGACCTGGTAAATGATGAGTTATATGTTCCTATGAAGGAAAAAGAGCTGGCGATGTTTTTACAGGTTTCTAAAGAGGATAGAGAAGAGTTTAAGCAGATATTGAATGAGCTTTTGGCAGAAGGAAAACTGATGCTGACCTTAAAAGGAAAATATATGAAGTCAAATGGAAAGGTGCTGACCGGTACCTTTATCGGCAATGCCAAGGGCTTTGGTTTCGTAGAAATCGAGGGAAGAGAAGAGGACTTATATATTCCGGAGGATAAGACTGGGGGAGCTTTTCATAAGGATACTGTGGAAGTTGTGCTCTTACCGCCTTCCGGTGGAAAGCGTCAGGAGGCTCAGGTTATCAAGGTGTTAAGCCGTGGGATGACTCAGGTGGTAGGAACCTATCAGAAGTCCAAGAATTTTGGTTTCGTAATACCTGACAATACGAAGCTGTCTCAGGATATTTTTGTTCCCAAGGAGCGTTCTAAAGGAGCGGTAGACGGACATAAAGTAGTAGTAGAGCTGACCGACTATGGTAATGAGAATAAGAGTCCGGAGGGAAAAGTTGTAGAGATTCTGGGACATATTAATGACCCGGGAGTGGATATTTTATCCATCGTAAAGAATTTTGAGATTCCTATGGAATTCCCGGAGAAGGTGATGAAGCAGGTGGAGCGTGTGGCTAAGGAAGTATCCGATGCTGACAGAGCCGGAAGACGTGACCTTCGAGATATGGTGATGGTGACCATAGACGGGGAAGATGCTAAGGATCTGGATGATGCGGTAAGCCTTTGCTATGATGGGGAAAACTTCCATCTGGGTGTGCACATTGCGGATGTAACCAATTATGTGCAGGAGAATTCTGCGCTGGACAGAGAAGCCTTAAAGCGGGGAACCAGCGTATATCTGGTGGACAGAGTAATTCCCATGCTTCCTCATGCACTCTCTAACGGTGTGTGCTCCTTGAACGAAGGCGTGGACCGTCTGGCACTGAGCTGTCTGATGACCATTGACGGTAAGGGCGAAGTGATTAATTATGAAATCTGTGAGTCGGTGATTAATGTGAATAATCGCATGTCCTATACCATTGTGAATCAGATATTAACCGAGGATGATGTGTATGTGAATTATCCGGAGTATAAGAAATATGAGTATCTGGATGAAATGTTCCGCCACATGGAGACCTTATCTGAGATATTGATTAATAAGCGTAGAAGACGCGGTGCTATCGATTTTGATTTTCCGGAGGCGAAGATTCTGCTGGATAAGGAGGGAACACCTCTTGCCATTAAGCCTTATGAGCGAAATGTGGCAACCATGCTTATCGAGAGCTTCATGCTGGCAGCCAATGAGACTGTGGCACAGCATTTCTACTGGCAGGAGCTGCCCTTTGTATATCGTGTCCATGATACGCCGGATGCAGAAAGAATCGCCAAGCTGGCAACCTTTATCAATAACTTCGGTTACTATATGAAGAGTATTTCCAGAGAGGGCGTAAAGGTTTCGGACGGAGAGATTCATCCAAAGGAGATTCAGAAGCTACTTGCGAAAATTGCGGGAACACCGGAGGAGGCAATGATTAGCCGTCTTGCACTGCGCAGTATGAAGCAGGCAAAATACAGTACAGAAAGCACAGGACATTTTGGTCTGGCCTGTAAGTATTACAGCCATTTTACCTCACCGATTCGTAGATATCCGGATTTGCAGATTCATCGAATCATTAAGGAACAGCTTAGGGGAAGGCTTAATAATGATAGGATTGACCATTACCAGAACATTTTACCCGAGGTCTGTAAGCAGTCTTCTGTGACGGAGCGTCGCGCAGATGAAGCAGAGCGTGAGACAGAGAAGCTTAAGAAAGCAGAGTACATGGAAGCACATCTGGGAGAAGTCTTTGAAGGTGTGGTATCCGGTATCACCCAGTGGGGGATTTATGTGGAACTTCCTAATACTGTGGAAGGATTAATTCATGTTGCAAAAATCCCGGGAGACTACTATTATTATAACGAAAGCACTTATGAGATGGTGGGAGAGACAACCGGCAAGGCCTATAAGCTTGGTATGAAGGTAAAGGTCATGGCTACAGCCACCGATACTTTTACAAAGACCATTGATTTTGCGCTTGTCCAGGAGGATGAATAAATGGCCAAGGAAACACAGAAATTAATTGCGAATAATAAAAAGGCATATCACGATTACTTCATAGATGAGACATATGAGGCGGGTATCGCCCTGCATGGCACGGAGGTGAAGTCTATGCGTATGGGAAAATGCTCCATCAAGGAGTCCTTTATCCGCATCGAAAACGGAGAGGTTTTCGTATATGGTATGCACGTCAGCCCATATGAGAAGGGCAATATCTTTAATAAGGACCCGCTCCGTGTAAAGAAGCTCCTTATGCATAAGTATGAAATCAACAAGCTTCTGGGTAAAATAAAGGAGAAGGGCTATACTTTAGTTCCCCTTCAGGTATACTTTAAGGATGGACGCGCCAAGGTGGAAATCGGCCTTGCACGTGGTAAGAAACTCTACGACAAGCGTGACGCTATCGCCAAGAAGGATCAGAGAAGAGAAGCAGAGAAGGAATTTAAGGTGAAGAACTTATATTAAATATTCCCGCGTTCAAACAACCAATTCTATTGTTGGGCACGCTCTCGCTACGTGAAAAACGTAGCAGTACTAAATTCGTGGTCGCATTTGCACCCACTCATTAAGTGCTGACGTTTTTCAAGTACCCTACAATAGAACAGGTTGTCATCACTTGGAATATTTAATATAAGTTTTAGAAAAGTAAACCAGCAGTTTACTTGAAAATACAGAATCCTTGTGTTATGATACATAAGGTAATTTATCCGGGGTAGTCAAGGTTTCGACAGGGGTCTTGCAGCTGGAGAAGCGAGTCGCATGCAATGCGTTAAATGGCAAAATTAAAATTAAACGCTGAAGATAATTTAGCATACGCTGCCTAGTTGCAGCAGTCTGACCTAGTGCACCTACACATTAGGACCCAGGCTTCGACTATGTAGGAAACGACACCGGCAAAGCTTTGAGCCGGTGGGCGTATTATGAAGCTACTGAAGCGGCAAGGGTGTTAATCCCCGTGTCGTAGAGGGAATGTCAATTGATTAACTACACTCGTAGAAGTACAGGGAATGGGCTTTTGGACACGGGTTCGACTCCCGTCTACTCCATTCAAAGAAAAACTAAAAAAGGTCTTTGGGGCAGGGTGCAAATCCCGACCGATGGTATAGTCCATGACTCTCCGGAAACGGAGACTGATCTGGTGAGATTCCAGAACCGACGGTATAGTCCGGATGGGAAAAGACGTTTTTATATTTTTAGGGGGTGCCCTATCTTTTGGTGACCTATAAAAATATTCCCAGGCCATAGTTTAGTTTGGCTTTGGGAATTTTTTATTTTTAGGAGGTCATTTTATGAACAGAACAAAAAAAATAACTTTGGCGGCACTCTTTGGTGCGCTGGCATTCCTGCTGATGTTTTTCAGCTTCCCGATTCCGATTTTATCGCCTTTTGCAGAGCTGGATTTATCGGCGGTACCGGAGCTAATCGGAGCATTTATGTTAGGACCTGTGGGTGGTGTGGCGATTATTACAGTGAAGATTTTGCTTAAGCTTGTTTTCCAGGGAACCAGTTCCATGCTTACCGGTGAGGTGCAGAATTTCATCTTAGAGTGCGCTTTTGTAATTCCGGCAACGCTCTATTATCAGCGTAAGAAATCGAAAAAGAGTGCAGTTATCGGACTCATTATTGGTAGTGTAATTACCATTATTGCAGCCGTGTTGACTAATGTATACTTAATTTTCCCGGCGTACATGAAGCTATATGGAATGAATTGGGAGTCCATCCTTGGAATATTTGCAGAGATTAATCCGATGATTAGCAATATTCCTACCATGGTTGCTTTTTCTGTGATACCGTTTAATGTGGTGTCCAGAGTGCTTACATCAGTGATTACCATGATTCTCTATAAGAAAATCAGCAGATTAATTAAGGGTAGATTTGTTTAGAACAGGAGGAAAGGGATATGAAATTCAGTGTAAATAAGGAGTTAACATTTGAGCAGGCTGTGGAGATTATGTTTGAGAAGTTGGGAGACTGGAAAATCATGGCGCTTGCCAGCTCTGTGAACGATTATGTAATGGTAAGAAATGTAAGCTGTCTTTTTTACGATAATAAGGTGTATTTTAAGACGGATAAGAATTTTAGAAAGACACAGCAGCTTTATCAGAATCCTCAGGTAGCTCTTTGCTGGAGCGGCGTGCAGATTGAGGGAATTGCGGAGAATAAGGGACTGGTAGTAGAGGAACCGGATCGTAAATTTGAAAAGCTTTATAAGGAGCATCTCTGGGGTAGCTATAATAAATATTCTCATGAGGATACCGAAATCATCATTGAAGTAAGCCCTAAGTTTGTAGAAATCTGGGATACCAGCGAGGATAACTATGCGTTTCAGATTTTCATCGATTTTGAGAATGAATCGGTGGAAGTGAAGCAGTATGATGAGCAGTAAGAATCGTGATGTCCGAGAGAAAAAGCTTTTAGATGACCGCAAGAGGAGTGGATTCCAGCTTTCGTAGAGTGGCATAGAATAGAGAGATTCTACGAATCATAGGTTTACTCTATCGCGAATTTTTCGTTATGCTAGTGCTGTAGCTACAAAAGATTTGGAACAAAAGATTCAGATAGGAGGAAGCATTTTGAAGCAAGAGGAAATCGGAAGATTTATTTCGCAGATGCGGAAGGAAAAGGATATGACCCAGAAGCAGCTGGCTGAGAAAATCGGTGTCAGTGACAAAGCAATATCACGTTGGGAAACTGGTAAGGGTTTACCGGATACCGCAACAATGCCGGATTTGTGTGAAGCTCTTGGGATTAATGTCAATGAACTTCTTTCCGGGCAGCGCCTGTCTGATGTAGCGTATAGCGGAAAGGCGGAAGAGAATATGGTTTATTTAATGAAGGTTTCAGAGGATAAGAGATACAGTGAGAGACAGAGACTTATCAGAGTGGGCCTTGGATTTGTACTGATTGTTTTGATAATTTTGTACATGATAGTTGGGAATGGTGGAGTCAGTGCAATTACAAATTATATTGATTTTCCTTCAATGTTTGTGATTCTGACTGTGGGAGGTCTTATCCTTGGCGTAGGTGGTGAGATGAAGCCGTTTTTGAAAGCATTTGGATATGCATTCAAGTCCCAGAAGGAAGAGGAAATAGATGCATTAAAGGGGAATGGGGAACTGCAGAAATCTTTCTTTGCAGTACAGTATGCAATGAAGGCTTTTCTACTGATTGGAGCCCTTGGCTTCTGTACAGGGCTGGTGGGTGTCCTGCACAGCATGTCAACTCCGCAGAATATCGGACCATCCCTTGCAATGGCTATTTTGACTCTTTTCTACAGTGTGCTGATTGATTTCTTTTTGTTACCGGTAAGTGGCTGTCTACATAAAAAAATTTTATAGGTACGTGAAAATGCAGTTATTACCATAACAGAACTCAAACGGATTCCCTTATATGATGTGTCGGATGAGACTTACATGGTTTATTTTTCGAAAAAAGGTGAATGCTAGGAGTAAGAAAAGTGGAGGTGTTCTATGTGTACAGCGATTACTTATAAAACAAAAGATCATTATTTTGGCAGAAACCTTGATTTAGAATTCTCCTTCCATGAAACGGTAACGGTTACGCCGCGAAATTATCCGTTTCATTTCCGCAGTGTAAATGCACTTAAGACACATTATGCCATGATCGGTATGGCATATGTGGTAGAGGACTATCCTCTGTATTATGATGCGACCAATGAGAAGGGACTTAGTATGGCAGGACTGAACTTTCCGGGAAATGCAGATTATAAGGAGTATCAGCAGGGAAAGGACAATGTGAGTCCCTTTGAGTTCATTCCTTGGATTCTGGGGCAGTGCGGGAATTTAACAGAAGCCAAGGTTCTGTTGGAGCGCATGAATCTCTGGAAGGAGAATTTCAGTGAGCAGTTACCATTATCCCCACTTCATTGGATGATTTCGGATAAGAATGGCTCCATTACGGTAGAGTGTGTGAAGGACGGTCTGAAAATCTATGAAAATCCGGTGGAAGTGTTGACCAATAATCCGCCCTTTGATATGCAGCTTTTCAATCTGAACAATTATATGGGGCTGAGTATTTCTCAGCCGCAGAATTTATTTTCAGATAAGCTGGATTTAGAGCACTACAGTCGTGGAATGGGTGCCATGGGCATGCCTGGAGATTTTTCCTCTATGTCCAGGTTCGTAAGAGCATCTTTTGTGAAGATGAATTCTCTGTCAGGTAGCTCTGAGGAAGAAAGCATTAATCAGTTTTTTCATATTCTTGGTGCGGTGGAGATGCCAAGAGGCTGCGTGCATATGGGGGAAGGAGAGTATGAGATTACCATTTATTCTTCTTGCTGCAACTCAGATAAGGGAATCTATTACTATAAGACCTACGAGAACAGTCAGATCACCGGAGTGGATATGCATAAGGAAGATTTGGAGAGTGAAAAGCTGGTGGTCTATCCACTTGTGACAGAACAGAAAATTCAGCTGGTGAACTAATTTTAGAAAACTAGATAAAAAGTCATAAATTTTCTAATATTTACTTCTTTTTTTGGGAAAAAAGTATTATAATGATGTCATGTATGGGTATATTCGAGGGGATACGATATATGAATAGGACATCAGAAATAGAAAATTTAATTAATATAGCATTTAAAACTATGCTGGATAACACCAGGGATATGGTGTTTGTGAAGGATGTGAATTCCGTTTATGTAGCTGCTTCTATGCCTTTCGTGAAGATGGTTGGTAAGGAATGGGCGGAGGAAATCATTGGGCACACGGATTTGGAAATTTTTGAGGATAAGGATCTTGCAAAGCGTTATCTTGCGGATGATAAAAAGCTTTTTAATGGTGGCAGAGATCTGGTTGATTATATTGAACCCATTACTGACGACCACGGACAGGCCAGATATGGTTCCACCTCCAAGTTTATTTTAAGAAACAGTAGAGGTGAGATTCTGGGGATTCTCGGTATTACCAAGGATATCACCAGAGATTATATTGCCCGTCAGCATTATCAGCGGGAGCTGAAGTATTTGTTTGAATTACCGGCGGATACTTATGCAGTTTCTTATATTGACATTGATGGTTGGCGTATTATCAGTCAGCGTAGGCAAAGTATTGATGGGAGGGAGATGAAGGCTTGCTACACGATAGAAGACCTGTGTAATGCAGCGTTAGAAGCCATTGTGGATAAAGACTGTGAGGCGGCAAAGTTTTACAGCAATTTTGCACCGGATATTCTATGGAATATATATTCCGGAGGGAAAATGAATCTATCCTTTAAGTACCAGCTAAGATTATCCGATGATTCGATACGCTGGGTGCATAGTGAAGTTAGATTTCTTACGGAGATAGACAGTGGACATTTATGTGCTATGCTTTCCGCCAAAGATATCGATGCAGAAAAGAAGCAGGAGCAGAAGATATATGCTGCTGCTACCATGGATCGCATGACCATGCTTCTTAACAGAGAAACTACCATGGAATCTATTGAGGACATTTTGGAAAAAGAGCATGACAGAACTCATGTGCTTTACATGATAGATATTGATAATTTCAAGATGCTGAACGATACTTTGGGGCATCAGGCAGGGGATGAGTTCTTGATTGCATTATCTGCTGAACTTAAGAAGGTATTCCGCGAAAGTGATGTGGTAGGACGAATCGGCGGTGATGAATTCTTTGCACTCATGCGTACAGTAAACGGAATGCATAAGATGGTAGAGAAAGCCAAGGAGCTATTGATAACAATACAGGATGTATGTAAGATGTATCCGAATATCCCTCTTTCCGGAAGTATCGGAATTAGTATTTACCCGGAAAACGGTAAGAGCCTGGAGGAGTTGTATGCGCAGGCAGATGCTGCGTTGTATCAGGCTAAGAGAAAGGGCAAGAATCAGTTCGTTTTTGCACCTTTGTAAAATATAATATGTTGATAAGGCCTCGGATGCATGTGGAAGTATCCGAGGTTTTTCGGTATAATAGTTTAAGTAGAGGAGAAGGATAAGTAATGGAAATGAATCGTGTGTTGCATGAAGGAAAGTTATATCTACCTATGGGCGATGAGGTAATGAGTTTGCAGCTGAAGTGTTTGGAGAAGCTGTACGATTTTAATCAAACCAGACCCAGCCAGTTAGAGCGGCGGACAGAGCTTTTAAAAGAGATGTTTGCGGAGATTGGAGAGGGATGTTATATTGAACCGCCATTTCATTCCAATTGGGGGGGAAAGCATTGTCATTTTGGGAAGATGGTATATGCCAATTTTAATCTGACTTGTGTAGATGATACCCATATTTATGTGGGTGATTATACATTGATTGGTCCCAATGTAACGATTGCAACGGCAGGACATCCCATCCAGCCACAGATGCGTGAACAGGGATATCAGTATAATATGCCGGTTCATATTGGCAGAAACTGCTGGATTGGTGCGGGGGTAGTCATTGTTCCGGGGGTAACCATCGGTGATAATGTAGTGATTGGCGCAGGAAGCGTGGTAACGAAAGATTTGCCGGATAATGTAGTTGCTGTAGGGAATCCCTGTAAGGTTCTCAGAGAAGTGGACCAGCGGGATTATGAGTATTATTTCAAAGATAGAAGGATGGAAGGGAATATTGTAGAGTAAGGATGAACGTGGAAGGAAATGGCGGATTTCTGGATGTGTGTGAAATGTAATTTGTTTCCGTTTGTGATTCGTATCAAAAAGGATGAATCAGGGTATATTGCATGTAAGGAAGAGGTATTGGAGGTTTGAGATGAAATTTACTTACTGTCCCCATTGTGGAGATAAATTGATCAAAAAAGAGATTGGTGATGAGGGGAAGATTCCCTTTTGTGAGAGATGCAGTGAGCCTATGTGGGATATGTTTCGAACCTGCATTATCACTGCGGTTGTGAACGAGGAGCAGGAAGTGGCGCTTCTTCGCCAGAATTATGTGTCCACTACTTCCTATGTCTGCGTTGCCGGTGTGATGAAGATGGGGGAATCTGCAGAAGAGACCGTTGTTAGGGAGGTAAAGGAAGAAATCGGCTTGGACGTGGAGCGTCTGGAATTTGTAAAGAGCTACCCCTATGAAAAGAAGGAGATGCTGATGCTGGGCTATAAATCGGTAGTAAAGAAAGCTGCATTTAAAACCTCAGGAGAAGTGGACTCTGTAGAGTGGGTGAAGTTTGAAGATGCACTTTCTAAGCTTCGGGAGGGAAGTATTGCCTGGCAGCTTGTGAAGAGGGTGATTGAGGGATAGGAGTTTAAGCAGAAGATGAAGTTCTATCATATTACGGAAGAACCGATTAAGATTTATGGTCTTGCAGTTATGGACCGGGAGAAGAGACAGTTTTGGCGAGTTACGCCGGAAATAATGGAGGCGCTTCCTCAGTATGAATTCCTTGGAAAAAGGGCAGTTCCATTATCCGGTTCCGCCGGAGCGGATATCTATGTTGGTAAAGGAAAAGAGGCAACTTTTTTAGGTTATATTGCACCCAAAGAACACATGATGGAAGAAGTTACTGTGGAGAAGATGTTTGTTAAGAGGGCTGAGATGGATGCGGATTTTTATAATTTCGGTTTTTCCGGTTCTGCCAGAGGAGAGATGGAATTTGCGGAGTACATAGCGGCATTGCCGGAGATAGGACTCTTTGTTTACGATTATGACCATAATGCGCCTACAAGTGGGCATTTGGAGCAGACTCACGAGAGATTTTTTCAGAGGGTACGTCAAGCACATCCGGATGTGCCGATAATCATGCTTTCCAGACCGGATACGGACGGTGATGAAGGAAGCGTTGGAGGTGACTAGCTATTAAAAGTCAAGGGATTTTACTAAAAAAGATGCTTCCTAAAAAAGGGTAACCTTAATAAACCTTTCAACAGATGTGTTTGAAAGATTGGATTTATATATTACTAATTGCCACTACTCAATTAGCG
>JAFUKH010000028.1 GCA_017467845.1 Lachnospiraceae bacterium
CTTCACCCCGTCCTCCGGATAGAAAGACTTCACCAGAGAATGTACATCATATTCATAATTTGACAGGTTTAACTTAACATTTATCATATATTCTCCAAAAGAGACTGCCACTCCTCAAGATCATCATGTTTTGACAGGCTCTACGCCCTCCTAAATCCCATCAAAACATGACTCCATTAATCTTGCAGTTCTGGCAGTCTCATACTAATTAATAAAAGGGTTGTACTTCTTCTCGTGCTCGATGGTTGTACTCTCCCCATGTCCTGGATAGCATAAGGTATCCTCAGGAAG
The DNA here is from genome assembly GCA_017467845.1 of Lachnospiraceae bacterium. Lineage (GTDB taxonomy): Bacteria > Bacillota > Clostridia > Lachnospirales > Lachnospiraceae > Acetatifactor. The sequence continues at coordinate 292 of JAFUKH010000028.1, forward strand.
AACAAACAGCTTCTCCTTGATGGAATTCACAATCTCTCTGGAGCTTCCGGTAGGGAAATCCGTTCTTCCGGTGGACTCATAGAATAAGGTATCTCCGCAGATAAGCACTCCCGGGTCTGCAAAATAATAACAGCAGCTTCCGCAGGTGTGTCCCGGTGTTGCGATTACTTGAAAGGTCATGCCGGCAATCGTAACCTCCTGACCGTCTTTAAGATATTCATCCACATCTACGGTATAAGGTCTGCCTATCATTCCGGATAAGTTTTTATTCACATCCTCGCATAGTACCTGCTCAGCGTCCAATGCATAAATCTTCACCTCTGCTGCCTGGCGGAGCTCCTTTGCTCCCAGGATATGGTCAAAATGAGCATGGGTTAGAAGAATCGCCTCCACGGTAAAACCGTTACGCTTCAAAGCCTCATAAATCTTCTGGCCCTGGTCTGCAGGGTCCACAACGATAGCTTTGTTCTCTCCTTCTTTATAAATAAAATAGCAATTGGTCTGATAGGAACCAATCATCATACGCCCGATTTTCAGCATATTTCCTCCATTTTACCGGTTTAACCGGTAGTTCTCTCAATATCAATTACACTTTCGATGCCGCGAATCTTATCCACAATACGATTCAGCTCATCCTTGCCGGTGATTTCAAAAGACATCTGCAGGGTAGCGATTCCCTGCTTGTTGGTTCTGGAATTCAGAGAAATAATATCGATATTTTTCTCCGTAAGTGCTTTGGATACATCTGCCAAAAGTCCGTTACGGTTATTTGCAAATATCTTAATCTCCACCAGATATTTCTCACTTCCGGTATTTTCCGGCGCCTGCCACTCTGCATCGATGATTCTGGCTCTCTCGATTTCCGGCAGATTAATCACATTGATACAGTCGGTACGATGAATGGATACACCACGCCCTCTGGTAACAAATCCTACAATTTCATCCCCCGGTACCGGTGAACAGCATTTCGAGAATCGTACCGATAAATCGGCAATGCCCTTTACCACGATACCGCTCTTGCTCTTCATCTTAACCGGCTTATCAATATTGCTCTCCGTGATACTCTGCAGAATCTCCTCGTCAGTCACTTCTTTCCTATGGTCACGTTCGTAAAGCTCCAGCAGCTTATTTATAATCTGCCCTTCCTTTAACGCACCATGGCCTACCGCAGCCATCACCGCATCCCAGTCCATAAAGCCGTATTTGCGCTGGATGCTCTCCATATACTCCGGCTTAATAATATTGGCAAGTACAATTCCTTTCGCCTTACAATAGGTCTGCAAAGCTTCCTTACCCTTGATAATATTATCTTCCTTCAGCTCATGCTTAAACCACTGGTTAATCTTATTCTTCGCCTGAGTACTCTTGACGATTTTCAGCCAGTCACGGCTGGGCCCCTTACTGTTCTGGGATGTAATAATCTCTACTCGGTCACCGGTCTGTATCACATAATCAATGGTAACCAGCTTGCCGTTGACTCTGGCACCCACCATCTTATTACCTACCGCCGAATGAATGCTGTACGCAAAGTCAATAGGAGTAGAGCCTGCCGGTAGGTTCTTAACATCTCCGGTAGGGGTAAAGCAATATACATTGTCAGAGAATAAGTCCAAATCACTCTTTAACAGGTTCATGAACTCTTTGTTATCATCACTGTCTCTCTGCCACTCCAGAATCTGGCGAAGCCAAACCAGCTTCTCTTCCTCCTGTGCCTCTACCTTCTTACCGTCGGATGCCTCTTTATATTTCCAATGGGCTGCAATACCATACTCTGCAGCCTTGTGCATTTCCTGTGTTCGAATCTGAATCTCAAAAGGCTGTCCCGTGCTACCGATTAGTGTGGTATGCAAAGACTGATACATATTTGCCTTCGGCATGGCAATATAATCCTTGAAACGGCCCGGAATAGGCTTATACATCTCATGGATCACACCCAGCGCCGCATAGCAGTCCCTCACGGAATCTACGATGATACGAACCGCAAACAAGTCATAAATCTGCTCCAATGTCTTATTCTGATTCTTCATCTTCTTATAGATACTGAAGAAATGCTTTACACGGCCATCAATATGCGCTTTGATGCCCGCATTCTCAATGTGCACGGATACTTCATCCACAATGCTCTTAATATATGCTTCTCGCTCACTCTTACGGACCGCAATCTTATCTACCAAATCGTAGTAAATCTCCGGCTCCAGATATTTTAACGACAAATCGTCCAGCTCCACCTTAATCTTGGAAATGCCAAGTCTCTGGGCAATGGGACAATAAATCTCTAAGGTCTCTCTTGCAATACGCTGCTGACTCTCCGGCTTCTGATAGCGCAGAGTTCTCATATTATGAAGACGATCCGCCAACTTAATCATAATCACGCGGATATCCTTCGCCATAGCAAGGAACATCTTACGGAGATTCTCCGCCTGCATCTCCAGCTTAGCGTCCGTTGCATCTGCCTGCGCGGAAGAAAGCGGAATCTTTTCCAATTTTGTCACACCATCTACCAGAAGGGCCACATCTTCTCCAAACTGTTTTTTCAGATCATCGTCCGTCATGATAGTATCTTCCACAACGTCATGAAGAATACCTGCCACGATGGTCTCCTTATCCAGCTCCAAGTCTGCCAGAATGAATGCAACATTCAGTGGATGAATAATATACGGCTCACCGGACTTACGTTTCTGGTCCTTGTGCGCCTCCGAAGCAATGGCATATGCCTTCTCAATCATGGAAATATCGTCGCTGGGGTGATATTTTTGCACACGCTTAATAAGGTCCTGATACAGCTGTTCAGGATCTGTGAATTCTTTCAGCTTTGGAATTGTGCCCGTAATCAATACTTTGTCTTCCGTCATCTTTAAGTCAGCCTCTCAAATGATTTTCTAACGTAACCTTCCCCTAAGCAACGCTATTTTCCCGGATAGCAGATTGCAGAATCAACTCTGTAGCTTTCCAGTCTCTTTCTTCCTTCTAACCCTGCAAGCTCAATCAGCACCACAATACCTACTACTTCGCCGCCAAGACTTTCAATCAGCTGACACATAGCCTCAGTAGTACCGCCGGTTGCAATCAAATCATCTACAATCAGAACCTTCTGTCCCGGCTTAATACTGTCCTTATGCATTTCGATAGTTGCAGTACCATACTCCAAATCATAAGTCTTCTCTACAGTTTCACAAGGGAGCTTACCCTTTTTACGAATCAGTACAAAGGGCTTATTATTTAAATACGCAATAGGAGTTCCGAAGATGAATCCTCTGGATTCCGGACCTGCTACCACATCGAACTCCAAATCCTTAATCAAGTCCTGCATGGTATCAATTGCCAGATGTAAACCATCCGCATCCTGAAGTACACTGGTTACATCTCTGAAAATGATTCCCTCTTCCGGAAAATCAGGTATACTTCTCACATATTCTTCCAATTTTTTCATGGATTATTCCTCCTACGCATCCCAAATTACTAAAATTGAGTATAAACACCCAAATATAGCCTATATTATAGTATTATTTTGTATTAAAGTCAAA
>JAFUKH010000029.1 GCA_017467845.1 Lachnospiraceae bacterium
ATGGTGGCATTTCCGAAGGTATTGATACTGGTCTGCAGTGCCAGAGTTCCGAACTGTACGAAGGAGGTCATAAAGGCCATGGAAAGTCCGGTACCAAACAGCTTTTGCAGCACGTCCTTTCCAATAGTAAAATCTTCCTTGCAAAGATGCAACGAAGGATACTTTTTCTTCATATATAAGAAGCAAAGAATTACAGACACTCCTTGGGAAAGTACCGTTGCCAGAGCGGCACCGCCCACACCGGTGTGCAGGAATAATATAAAAGCATAGTCCAGACCGATATTTAAAAAGCTGGCGACAATCAGGAATATCAGTGGGGTAAAGCTGTCACCGATAGCACGTAGGATGGCGGCACACACATTGTAAAGGGTGGTGACGATAAGTCCTGCTAATATAATGCTGATATACTCCTTGGCTTCCGGGAGAATATCCTCCGAAATATGTAGTATACTTAATATCTGTGGCAGAAACAGCAGACTGAAAATACTGATAATAATGGCAGAGCCGGCGCCAAGTACAACTGTGCCTGCAATGGCTTTTTTCATGTTTTTCTCATCCCTTGCACCAAAGAAGGTAGCGATGATAATGGCAAAGCCATTGGTTAAGCCATTTAATAGACCAACCATCAGGTCGCTTAGGGTGGTAGTGGCACCCACTGCCGCCAGAGAATTCTCGCCCAGGGTCTGCCCCACGATACGGATATCCACCAGGCCGTAGAACAGCTGGAAGAGCTGGCCGATAAATAGGGGAATGGCGAAGAGTAGTATTAGTTTTAATGGTTTTCCTTCTGTTAAATTTTTCATAAATCCTCACAATATACAAAACTTTGATACTTTTTTGTCAGCATGTTTTTTTTTAGATACGTTGCAAAAAACTATTTCAAATATAATCGAAATTTGGTAAGATTACAATATGTAAACGGTTACACATAATGTTTTTCATATAAACGGAGGAGTATTTCCATGAGGTATTTTTTTGAATCAAAGGTAGAAAAGAAGGAACGGGGTTACGTGATTCAGATTCCTTTCAATGTGTGGGAGGTTTGTAAGCAGAGAGAAGAGATTCAGGCAGATGTAGTGCTTGATAACAATATTATTGAGTGCGTACTGATTCCTAAGGAGAAGGGTAATTATGAAATCCTTATCGAGAAGGAAGATGCAGTAAAGGTAGAGCTTGGTGTGAACCACAAGATTCTTCTTCATGTAAACGGAAGTCTTATTAAGATGGACCAGAACAGCCCTTACAGCTTTGAGAATCCCATTCGTAAGATTGACAGTATGCAGGTTATCATCCAGCCGGAAGATGGTCTTTGCGGACAGACCTGTATCGCAATGCTTGCAGGAGTTACCATTGCCGAAGTTATCAGTGTTATGGATTGTAGAGAATGGCAGGCTACCATGGGTCGTGTAATCTCTGCATTAAATTACTACGGTATCGATCATACCGACATCATTATGTATACAGAGGGAAGAGATGCAGTTCTTCCTAAGTGCTGTATCTTAATGGAGAAGATGGGACGCTTCTGTCACTATCTTGTACATTATGATGGCAAGTTCTATGATTCCAACTTAGGTGTGCTGGAAGAGTATGATATGAGCAAGTTATTAGGATATTTAGAGATTAAGTGTGAATAAGAGATTATTACCCCTCGAAGGAATTCGGGGGGTTTGTTGCATAGGAGGAATAAAGCATGTTAAAGGAATTATTACAAAAGAGTCGTTCTTTTCGTAGATTTTATGAGGAGCCTATTAGTAGAGAAACCTTGGAGGAACTGGTAGAGCTTACCAGATATGTACCGTCTACAGCCAATTCTCAGGCACTGAAGTACATACTCAGCTGTACCCCACAGGAGAATCAGAAGGTTTTTGAGTGTCTTGCATGGGCAGGAGCACTGCCGGAGTGGGACGGACCGGAAGAAGGGGAGAGACCAAGTGCATATATTGTGATTCTGTGTGACCAAAGCCTTGGAAAAAATAAGTTTACCGATAACGGTATTGTAGCACAGACCATGATGCTTGGCGCAGTGGAAAAGGGACTTGGGGGCTGTATGTTCGGAAGTATCAATCGCCCCAAGCTTGCAGAGAATCTTGGAATTGATACGGAGAAATACAGTATTGATTTGGTGATTGCCCTTGGAAGACCCAAGGAGCAGGTGGTTATCGTGGATGTGCCCGAGAGTGGTGATATTAAGTATTATCGCGATGAGAATCAGGTACATTATGTGCCGAAACGCGCACTGAAAGATTTGATTCTGAATTAGTTCATGAATCTTTAATTTTTGTTTCGCATAAATTTTATTGAAAATATTGGTAAATGATATTAAAATGAGTTCTAGTGTTTTTAGATAAAGGAGGCAGTACACATGAAATTAGTACCTTTAGGAGACAGAGTTGTATTAAAGCAGATGGTGGCAGAAGAAACCACCAAGTCCGGCATTGTTTTAGCAGGTCAGGCAAAAGAGAAGCCACAGCAGGCTGAGGTTGTTGCGGTTGGTCCCGGCGGAATGGTAGATGGTAAGGAAGTTACCATGGAAGTTAAGGTTGGCGATCAGGTTATTTTTGCAAAATACTCAGGAACCGAAGTAAAGTTCGAAGGTGAAGAATATATTATCGTTAAGCAGAACGAGATTTTAGCAATTGTAAGATAGTACGCTAAAAAAACATATATGAAAGAATTTTTAGCGGGCAAATTTGGGCATGCGCCCAAAGCTTGCGAGTTTTGAAAAGATTTTAATCTGGAGGTTTTAAATTATGGCAAAGGAAATTAAGTATGGCGCAGAGGCGCGTAAAGCATTAGAGTCCGGTGTAAACCAGTTAGCAGACACTGTAAGAGTGACCCTCGGACCTAAGGGTAGAAACGTAGTTTTGGATAAGTCCTTCGGTGCTCCGCTCATCACTAACGATGGTGTTACCATCGCAAAGGAAATTGAGTTAGAGGATGCATTCGAGAACATGGGAGCACAGCTTGTGAAGGAAGTTGCTACCAAGACCAACGATGTAGCAGGTGATGGCACCACTACCGCAACCGTTCTTGCTCAGGCAATGATTAACGAAGGTATGAAGAACTTGGCAGCAGGCGCTAATCCGATTGTCCTTAGAAAGGGTATGAAGAAGGCTACCGATGCCGCTGTTGAGGCTATCAAGAGCATGAGCTCTAAGGTAAACGGTAAGGAGCACATTGCAAGAGTTGCTGCTATTTCTGCAGGAGATGAAGAAGTAGGACAGCTTGTTGCAGACGCTATGGAGAAGGTTTCCGGAGATGGTGTTATCACTATCGAAGAGTCCAAGACCATGCTGACCGAGCTGGATTTAGTAGAAGGTATGCAGTTTGACAGAGGATATATCTCAGCTTACATGGCAACTGACACTGACAAGATGGAATCTGTATTAGATGATCCTTTCATTTTAATCACTGATAAGAAGATTTCCAATATTCAGGAGATTCTTCCTGTACTTGAGCAGATTGTACAGTGTGGTGCAAAGTTATTAATCATCGCAGAGGACGTGGAGGGCGAAGCTCTTACTACTTTAATCGTTAATAAATTACGTGGTACCTTCAATGTAGTAGCAGTAAAGGCTCCTGGCTATGGTGACAGAAGAAAAGCAATGCTTGAGGATATCGCAATCTTAACCGGCGGCTGTGTTATCAGCTCTGAGCTTGGTTATGAGCTTAAGGATGCAACCTTAGATATGCTTGGCCGTGCAAAGTCCGTTAAGATTCAGAAGGAGAACACCGTAATCGTTGACGGTATGGGTGATAAGGAAGCTATCAAGGCTCGTGTTGCCCAGATTAAGCAGCAGGTAGAGACTACTACTTCTGAATTTGATAAAGAGAAATTACAGGAGAGACTTGCTAAGATGGCAGGTGGTGTAGCAGTTATCCGTGTTGGTGCAGCTACCGAGACCGAGATGAAAGAAGCAAAGCTTCGTCTTGAGGATGCTCTTGCAGCTACCCGTGCAGCAGTAGAAGAGGGTATTATCTCCGGTGGTGGTTCTGCGTATATTCACGCTTCTAAGGAAGTTGCAAAGATGGCAGCAGAGCTTACCGGTGACGAGAGAACCGGTGCAAATATCGTTCTTAAGGCTTTAGAGGCTCCTTTATATCACATCGCAGCCAATGCAGGATTAGAAGGCAGCGTTATCATCAATAAGGTAAGAGAGTCTGAGGTAGGTGTTGGTTTTGATGCTTACAAGGAAGAGTATGTAAACATGGTAGAAGCAGGTATCTTAGACCCTGCTAAGGTTACCAGAAGTGCTCTTCAGAACGCTACCAGCGTAGCAAGCACCTTACTTACTACCGAGTCTGTAGTAGCTAACATCAAGGAAGATGCTCCTGCAATGCCGGCCGGTGGTATGGGAATGGGTATGTAATATCTTCGCAAGGAAATCAAGTGGCGGAGGACTTAAGATGAACACTTATACCTATGTAGTAGAAACCATAGACGGTGATTATGCACATCTGCGTAGAACGGATGAGCCGTCAGAGGAACTGAAGCTTGTAGCAAGAGCTTTACTTCCGGCAGAGATTATGGAAGGAAGCAAGCTGTTGTACGAGTGGATGCAGTATAGTATTATAGAGTAAATGGAAGGCTGTTGCTGAGCAGGGTGATTATGCTCGGTAGCAGCTTTTTTGTTATGGCGACGAGGAAAATGGGCATCGTGCATGCACGAATGAACATTTGACGACCGCTAATCAGAGCGAGATTCGCGAAGCGTATCTCGTCTCTGTTCCTATCCAATGGACAAGGATATATTGTATGTGTTGGGTGACTTGTGATAGGATAGGGATATTAGTTGATGATTAGGAGATAAAGTGTGGCAGAGAATACATATTATTACAAGCAATTGAATAAGGAGCAGCAGCGCGCTTATCATGCAATCAAGACGGGACTTTTCGCGATTGCGCCATCCTTTGCAGTGCCCAAGCTGTCCTCCAAGGAGCTGGCGGATATTTATTTCATGGTACGCATGGACAACCCTGAGATATTTTATACGGTGAAATACACATATCGTTATTATCAGCAGGCGGACAATGTGGAGCTGATGCCGGAGTATCTGTTTCCCAAAAAGCAGATATTGCAGCATCAGGAAGCAATGAAGGCCAGAGTAGCCAAGCTTGCAAGACTGGCAGAGAAACTAAATGAGAAAGAAAAAGAGCAGTACATTCATGATTTTATCTGTCAGAATGTACGTTATGATAAATTGAAGAAGCCTTATTCACACGAGATTATCGGTCCCCTGGGGCATGGTGTAGGAGTATGTGAAGGAATTGCGAAGACGGTGAAGATTCTTTGTGACGCATTGGGGATTTGGTGCATTGTAGCACTTTGTGATAACAATCCCGAGAAGGGGCTTAAATATCGCCATACATGGAATGTGGTGCGCATCGGTGGTAGCTACTACCATTTGGATGTGACCTTTGATAATTCTTTGGGAAGCGAAGAATTAATCCGATATGATTATTACAATCTGAATGACACCTTGTTTTTCAGGGATCACGAGCCGGTGATTTGGAAGATTCCTGCTTGTACGGATGGTGACCATTTCTACTATAAGGAGAAGAAGATATCCTTTACCAAAATGGAGGAAGTGGTAAAACGTGCCGAACAGTATGCTAAAAAGGGAAAGGTATTTCTTTTTCACTGGAGAGGCGGATATCTGACCAGAGAGGTGTTGGGAGAACTTTTGGAGCTTATAGGAGAGGCGGCACGGAAGAAGGGGAAGTATGTGAAGGTATCCCTAAATTGGCCACAGTCCGTATTGCAGGTGAGCTTTCTGGAGGAAGAGACAAGCGAGAAAATTACCATGGAAGAGGCCAATGAAGGCGAGAAAATCGCTGAAAATGGGGGATCCAACCTGTAGTTGGAAAGGTGTTTTTGTGGATTCAACCACAGCTAGATTGCTTTTTGGGAAAGAGTGCATCTATACTTTTTATGTAGCTACGAAAAAACTGGAGGAAAAGGAAATGGATTTAGGAAATAAGATTGCAACATATAGAAAAGAGAAAAATATGACACAGGAGCAGCTTGCAGTACTTTTAAATGTAAGTAATCAGGCGGTTTCCAAATGGGAAGCATCTCAGTGCTGTCCGGACGTGACACTCCTTCCACAGTTGGCAGATATCTTTGGGGTGACCATGGATGCGTTATTTGGAAGAGCGGTAGCGCAGCCACCACAGGTAGTGGCGGTGCCAAGGGAGAAAAGTACTCTTCCCTGGGAAGATGACGGAGCATTACATGCGGTACTATATGTGGGACATACCTTGATTGGAGAGAATGACGTGGATGGCAAGGAAGCAGCATCCAGAATCACCTTTGAGTATGAAGGGCCTGCACTGAACGTGTATAGTGCATTCTCTGTGGAATGTGAAGACGTAGAAGGCAATGTGGCAGCCGGAACCAATGTAGATTGTGGAGATGTAGAAGGAAATGTAGTTGCGGGAACCAATGTAGACTGTAGTGATGTGGAAGGAAATGTGGTCGCCGGAACAGAGGTGAGCTGTGGGGATGTAGAAGGTAATGTTACCGCCGGAACCTGTGTGAGCTGTGGCGATATTGAGGGGGCGGTGGAAGCCGGAACCGATGTGAACTGCGGTGATGTAGAGGGTGATACTAAGTGTGGAGGAAGCCTGAACTGTGGTGATATAAACGGAGATGTGGAATGCAGTATGAATGTGAACTGTGGTGATATTGAGGGTGACGTTTCTGCAGGCATGAATGTTACTTGTGGTGATATTGATGGGAACGTTTCTGCGACTGCAGTGATAAGACAGTAAACGATAACTGCCATAAACGTGCATCTCTTACTCTTTTCTTTCCTATGAGTAAATGGTAAACTATGATTATCAAATACGAAGGGGAGAGTTACGATGGCAAATAAAACCAAGGAACATGTAGAGAAGGGCATTACTTTTGGTAGTGCATTGGCAATGATTATCAGCTATACGGCATGGAAATCCATTCCCTGGGCAATTTTTCATGGATTGCTGGGCTGGGTGTATGTGATTTATTACGCAATTCAATATTAATGAAAAGGGCGACGCAAGTCCATGTCATTTAGTTTAGAAATGGTTCTGTGAGAAAATGATATGTCTTATGAAGACCCTTGAAAAACGTTAGCACTTAGCGAGGTATTTTCGAGCTTAGTACTGTTACGTTTTTCACGGAGTGAGAACGTGTCTGAATAAGACATATCGTTGTTGAACAGAGACATTTCTAAACTAAATGACAATGGACGCAAGTGGCCCTTTTTGACGTTAATAGGAGAAGGGTGAGTGTATGTTTATAAAGGAAGATAATACCTACAATGATATTCGGGAAAGGTCGCTTATGCAGTGGCTATCTGAGATGGAACAGCATGAGGATATTGCTGTGCGGGGCGGTGTGAAGCTGTGTAGAGAATATATGGAACATTTGAAAATGCAAAATGATAATCTGAAGCATGAGATAGGGCTTAAAAACGAATATTTAAGAAAGATGTCAAAGAGGAAATAAGGATGCTTGAATTTTTATTCGGGGTAAAAAGAAATAAAGAGCTGGATGCTATCATGAACCGTATCGATTCCAATGTGGCGAATAATTATAAGGATGCGGCACAGGAGAATTTGAAGGAGTATGAGAAGCTTCTTTCAGAACTAGAGCAAAGCGGAAAGCTTTCGGAAAAACAAAAGACAGAGTATGAAAGCAGTTTAGCGGAGTACCGAAGCAAAATGAAGGAATTTACCCATAAGGACCAGAAGCCTTATTGGACGTAAGAGGAGCCCATAGTTATGGCTCCTCTTGCACCTTTGCACTTACAGAGGGCAAGCTGCTTAAATTGTTGTTTTCGTTTTCATCAGGAAGGGCTTTTAAATATTCCGTGTCCTTTCGATGAGCAACGCCAACGCCTTTGATTTGTCCTTCTTTGGCCATGATAACGCCCTCTTCTTTGGAAACGATGGTGCCGTCGGAAAGCTGGTATCCTTTGATACGACCACGGGACTTTACCACGGCAGTGATAGTTTTGGCATCTGCGGCAGGGGTAGGAACTTCATCTAAGGCAGCATAGGCAAGCTGAGCACCTGCGTCATTTCGTTCAGTATTCATATCATTCTCCAATCTATTGGTTTTGCTGTTATTATGTGAAGAATGTGGGAGATTATGTTGGAAGATAATGGAGAGAAAGTATCTGGAAAGGAAAATTTGTCTCATAGTTACTTTTTTGGGAGTTTTTATATGGAAATAGGCAGGAAAAGTAACTAGAGAATGTGATTTCTTAAATAGATACTCAAAAGTCCAAAAAAGAGTATCTAATGAAAGTTTTATTTTTTGTAGGTACTTTTAAAGGAGTTAAAATGTATGTGCAGAGTACATTAGAGTATCTAGGAGAGAAAATGGGATATGTAGATACTTGAAAGCGGGTTAAGGACTTAGATTTAGTGTGGTCCTCTGTCAAGATTTAGTGCAAATTAAAATGGGAGATTTTTCCTTCTAACTCGCTTTCTTCTGTATTCCATCATTGGATACACATAAATATAAATTTTCGAATTCATTTGGAGACATGTAGTTGTTATGGCTATGAA
>JAFUKH010000030.1 GCA_017467845.1 Lachnospiraceae bacterium
TCCGGCAATACGATAAACATGGACACCACCGCCAGAAGCAGTGCCACGGACAAAACTGTCTCTTTCTTCAAAAACTCAACAATCTTCTTCATTATAGCTACATTCCTTGTGTAAACTTTTTCGCTTCAGGAGTATTTGCGATACCGCCCAGTGCCGTTTCCTTTAAGGAATCGTGCATCTTCTCTCCAACCTCACGCATGGCATCAATCACCTGATCGGGAGGAATCTTACTGAAAATCCCCGCCAGTGCCATATCTGCACTGGACAGTGCATTCACTGCGCCCACCACATTACGCTTTACGCAAGGCACCTCTACAAGGCCGGCTACCGGGTCACATACAAGTCCCAAGAGATTTTTCAGTGCCATTGCTGCCGCCTGAACAATCTGCTGTTCATCGCCCCCCTTTAAATAGGTCATCGCTCCGGCTGCCATAGCCGATGCCGAGCCGATTTCCGCCTGACAACCACCGGTTGCTCCCGCAATAAAGGCACGGTACGCAATCACCTGCCCGATACCGGCGGCTACATACAAGGCCTCAATAATCTTTGCCTCACCGCACTTACTTTCCTGATAAAAGGGTACAAGCACCGCAGGAAGTACGCCGCAGGCTCCCGCAGTGGGTGCTGCCACGATTCGCTTCATGCAGGCATTGGACTCCCCTGTTTTCAGAGCAGTTGCCATGACCTTGGTTACAAAGTCGCCGCACAAGCTATTACCCTCAGCTCCATAGGACTCCATTTTAGCTCCCATTCCGCCTACCAGGCCGCTTCTGGACATAATATTTCCTTCATAATTTTCAACGGAAGCCAGCATCGCCTCCCACATTCTGCACATTTTCTTCCAGGAATCCTCCTTGGAGGCATCCCTGTCATGCATATCATCCTCTAATATAATTTCCCATAAAGGCTTCCCTTGCTCCTTGCATAGGGACACCATTTCTTCTAAACTTGTAAATGCCATTAACCCACCTCCCCTTTGAAATAGGTTACCTTTACAACCCCTTCAATATTCTCCAGATAAGAAAGATTTTTCTTAAAAATGGGCTGGTCCGTTTCAATGACCATTACCGCAAATCCACCCCTTTTATCACGGAAAATCTGCATGGTTGCAACATTTATATTTTTCTCCGAAAGTCTTGTAGTTACCTTGGCAACAAGACCCGGCTGGTCTAAATTGTGAATAATCAGCGTAGGAAGCTCTCCACTGCAATTTACGTCAATGCCGTCAATCTTATTAATCATAATACGTCCCCCACCGATAGAGGATGCCTGCACCTCCAGCTCTTTGCCATCCTCACCCCGAAGGAATAAAAGAACTGTATTAGGATGCGCTCCCGGAATCTGAACCTCTTCAAAAGAGAATGCCAGTCCCTCCTCCTTTGCAATGCGGAAGCTGTCCGGAATACGCATATCATCCGGCTTCATCCCCAGAAGTCCTGCCACCAGTGCTCTGTCCGTACCATGTCCTTTTCCTGTTGCCGCAAAGGAGCCATGCAATGCCAAATCCGCACTTACAGGCTTACATCCTAAAAGAACTCTTGCAATATATCCAATTCGTACAGCCCCTGCAGTATGGGAGCTTGACGGCCCAACCATTACCGGTCCCAAAATATCAAAAAGACTCATAACCCAATCCTCCAACCCCTATTTTACAAAAAAAGAACGCCTGAAACAAGTTCAGGCGCCCTTTTTATGAAATTATTGCAACGCTGTCTTTCTCAATAAGTCTTCCTTCTACTATATTGAGTCCTGTACCATGGGGCTCACCTTTGATAATCTTGGTCAATATAGATAAGGATTTTCTAGCCATCTCTCGAATATCTACCTCATAAGTCGTGATCCCGATGTCGCAAAGACCCGGATAAAGGTAGTTATCAAAACCTACCACAGATACATCCTCCGGAACTCTAAGTCCTCTCTGACGTATCTGTTTGATTACCAAACTGGCAATAAAATCACAGTTACACACAAACGCACTGGGCATCTCATCCGGAAGAATAATGGGCTGTTCTGTGTCACGAAGGCCACTCTCCAAATCACGATCTTTAATCAAAAGATCCTGCTCTAAAGGAATCCCATGCTCCATCAGAGCCTTGGCATAACCCATGTAACGGTCCGTTACACTATCTGTAACCATTAAGGTTCCTACATAAGCTATACGCCTATGTCCCCCACGTATCAGATAATCCGTCAACATGTATGCACCAATATAACTGTTGGAGATTACGGAATCCGTCTTCAGCTCCGTATCATAGAAATCCAGAAAAACCATAGGTATCTTTACCTTTTTTTCCAGAGTCTTTACATAATCGTGCCCCGGCTTTCCGATGACAATCACACCGTCCACCTTATCTTCCTCGATAAGCTTGGGAATCTTTCCTTCCAGCTCATCCTCTTCATTAAGGAGCTCCAGAAGGGTAAATACCCCGCGAGCCATCGCCAGACTTGCAACCTCTTGATACATCTTCCAATAAAAGGAATCACTATTATCCAAGTATCTGTTAGAGATGACCACTCCGATATTGTAGCTCTTCTCCTCCTGCTTATCCCTCATCTGTCCCGTATACTTATAACCCATCTCCCGGGCAAGCTCCTTGATACGCATACGCATCTCATCACTTACACCCTTCTGACCGGTCAAAGCCTTAGAAACTGTTACGGTACTCACATTCAGTTTTTCTGCAATATCTGCCATCTTAACTGGCTTTACAATCTTCGCCATGACCCACCTCATGTCTTATCAATCTAGCGTCTGCCGATTTCTGTATCTGCTTCTCTTACTACGCTGTGTTTCTTAATGTAATCAACAATTTCATCAAATTTTGTAAATGCAAGTCCTACATAGCTGTCTGCAGCACCGTAGTAAATTGCAATCTTTCCGCTTTCAGGATCGTGAATCGTCGCACATGGGAAACATACGTTAGGTACAAAACCTCTTTCCTCATACCACTCTTCCGGAGTAAGAAGGAAATTCTCACAACGATACTTCACGATAGAAGGATTCTCTAAATCTAAGATTGCGCCACCGATACTGTAAACAAAACCGTTACAGGTACCACTTACGCCATGGTAGAATAAGAGCCAGCCTTCACTGGTTTCGATAGGAGCTGCACCGCCACCAATCTTAACGGACTCCCACCACTCATTTCCACGTCCCATAACGTGTCTGTGCTTGCCCCAGTATACAAGGTCAGGGCTCTCACTTACGAAAATATCTCCGAAAGGAGTATGTCCGCTGTCAGAAGGACGGGATAACATTAAGAAGTTTCCATTCACCTTACGAGGGAATAAAACTGCATTTCTGTTGAAAGGAAGGAACGGATTCTCAATTCTTGTAAAGGTCTTGAAGTCAGTGGTCTTAGCAATACCGATTGCTGCACCATAGAAGTCACCACACCAGATGATGTAATAAGTATCTTCTACCTTAACAAGTCTTGGGTCATATGCATATACAGGCATAAACGGCTCACCGTTCTCATCTACAAACTGAACCTTTTCCTTATCAAAATTCCAATGAATACCATCTTTACTTCTTCCAAGATAAACATAAGGAATACCATTGGTCTGTTCACCACGGAACACTCCGATAAATCCGTCTTCGTATGGCACTACTGCGCTGTTGAAGATACGAGCTACACCTTCTACCGGATTGCGTCCGATAATAGGATTCTCAGTGTATCTCCAAATAGGAGCACCAGAGGTGCCTTCTGGCTTCTCCTGCCAAGGAACATTCTTTACAGCAGGAGCAATCATCTTAATTTCGCTTATAATGTATAATCCTCATTTCCATATGGCCCTGCCCAAAAGCAGGGCCACAAATTATTAATTCTTACTTAAAGTAGATGTCAAGAGCATCCTGAATCTGATTCTTGTAAGTCTCCTGGAACTGAGCTGCAGTAACTTCACCCTTAATTAAGCTGTTGAAGTCATATCCCACTCCTAAGCTGTTCCATAAGTCGAATGTTTCATTGCTACCACAATCAAACATTACATCAAAGTTAGACTGCTGAAGCTCAGGATCCTGTGCAGTAGATGCATACCACCACCATAAGGTCTCTTCGTCATCACGGATAGAGGTATCGCCTTCGTACCAGTTCCACATATCAAATAATACGTTTACAACAGTCTCAGGGTCTTCTACACCTGCAGGGATGATATAGAACTCACCTGCGGTAAGCTTACCAGCGTTAGTCTCTGCGTCACCGCTAGGACCTACCGGCCAGCGAACATATACGGTATCAAAGGAAAGCATTGAGCTTCCGTCACCATTCTGATCGTAGTCAGGACCTGCTGCTGCAATCCAAGCTGCACATGGCCAGAAGCCGATGTTACCTTCACGGTACTGAATTCTCATGGTATCAGAATCCTTATCAGATTCATCATATGGGTAGCAAACCTTATAGGTGTTGTACATATCGTAGAACATCTGAAGAGCTTCACCGGTTTCAGCTGAGGTAAGAGTTTCGGTAGTACCTGCTGCTACAGATGCACCGTTACTCATCATTAACTGCTCGAAGGTCTCGTTCTTGAAACCACAATAGCCGTACTGATCAATCTGTCCATCACCATCGGTATCCTGAGTTAATGCCTGACAGTACTCGATGAACTTATCCCAAGTCCACTCGCCTCTCTCGTATAACTCTCTAGGATCTTCTAAGTTGTTATCTTCCAGCATCTGCTTGTTGAATGCTAACGGATAAGTAGCTTCTACACAAGCCTGAGCCTCAGTTCTCTTTAAAAGACAAGCCTTACCATCACCAAGATCAAGCTATGTTACA
>JAFUKH010000031.1 GCA_017467845.1 Lachnospiraceae bacterium
AATAAGCTGGAAGATGTACGTGAGGATATGGGGGAGCTTGCCTATGTGCCGGAGAGTGCTGTTAAGACAGAGCTTAAGAAGCAAGGACATTTGGTTCGGAAAATTGTAATTATTGTTATTATAGTGCTTGGGCTATTATTTAGTGTGCCCTATGTACTAGAATTTTTGGCCAATGTGGGAGAACCACCGGAGAAGGAGCAGTTCTTATGGCAGACCGAGAATTTCCCAAAGTTTGATGCACTTTACGAAGCCGGAGAGTATGACGAACTGGCGGCGGTGCTAAGCGATGAGCTTTTGGGAGAGTATAGTATCTGGGATTATAAACATAGGGCATTTGCCTTTGTGTATGGGGATATCTCTTCGGCAAGAGAGGCAATGGAGATGATTGACTCAGGAGAAGATACATCAGAAGAAATCTATACAAAACTGTTATACAGTCAAGTGGATTTGATCATTCAGTGGGGGCGTGATGACGAGCTCAGCGATGAGGAACGGGAGATTCTTAAGCCTCTTATGGATGAAGTGGTAGAGGATTACTACACCAGATGGCAGATGAGTGAGGAAGAGCATGCTGAGCTGGTAAAGATTGCGGAAGAGAATTATCATGTATTGCCATACGATGAGGCAGAGAAATTTGTGAAAAAATGGTTGAAGAATAGAGAATAGAAAGGTACAAAGATATGAAATGTGAATCCTGTGGAGCGGCTCTTTCCCTGGAGGTGAAATATTGCCCATACTGCGGAAGAGAAAATGTAGCAGCAAAGCAGCATGTCAGTGACATGGCTTATTATCAGGGAAAGTTTGAAGAAACCAAGAAAAATGTATATGAGAAGACCCATACATATACTCACAATACGGTGAAGATTGCGATAGTTGCGATTCTTGCCATTGTGTGGGTGGTGGTACTTATTTTGGCTGCTAATGCCTATGAATTGAAGGATGCGATTTCAGAGGCCAAGAACGCAGCGAATTATAAAGAGATGGAAGCACAAATCTGGGAGTATATTGAGAATGAAGAGTATTACGCTCTTTCTGTATATTGCTATGAGAATGATATTCGTACATATGATTCCAAGTTTGAATCCTTTGGACCCATAATTCGATTGGCGAATCAGTATCAATATGTGTATGAGGGTCTTTTGGGGCTGATGACACCATCTGAGTATGAGCTGGAGTATATGGATAATAATATCGGATATCTGGCAGATTATATCGAATATTTCTACGAAAGCTATAATCAAGATTGGGAAGATATGGATTATGATAATTCGTATGATATGAGTGTGATGCAGCCGGAGATGGATAAGATGGAACAGCAATTGCAGGTACTTCTTCGGACATATGCAGGACTTACTGAGGAGGAAGCAGCGCAGCTTTCAGAGATGTCCACCGGTCAACGAATCTTACTATTAGAGGAGGGACTGTTAAATGAAGAAGAATAGTGTTTTGTCTGCGATTCTCACAGTGGTAATGGTGATCGAGTGTGTTCTTATCATAATAACCTTTGGCGTGTTCTGGTCGGAGTTTTCCTATGATTATTCCTGGTATGCGGATGAGGATGATATGGTTTATGCAATTGAGCAGGAGAGATATGGTCAGCTGGTGAAGAATTATTATTATAACGAGCTGGGTGGAGAAAAAGCTAATAATGACATGCGGGAGTGCTATGGAGTAGCGAAGTATTTCGAAGCAGCACTCTGGCACAATGCGTATGAAACAGTAGGAGATTCCCGGAGAAGCGGAATTTACGCAGAGAAAATGGCAGATGCCTACGAGGAAATGGGTGTCTATCACTTTTTGGATACTGCAATTCTGGAAAAACTGAACATGGAGTAAAAATTAAAAGGGCTTATAAAAGCCCTTTTAATTTTTCAATATTTTCCGGTAGGGTTGCCCAGCTGGTGGCAAAGCGTACCACGGTGTGAGTGTCATCGTACTTGCACCAAAAACAGAATCGTACATCCTTGGACAGACGAGCCATAGTGTCATTATCCAGAATGATGAACTGCTGATTGGTGGGAGAGTCCAGATAAAAGCGGTAGCCTTTTTCTGTAAATACATTCTTTAAATGCTCTGCCATTTCTATGCCGTGCTTACTGATTTTAAAGTATAAATCATCAGTAAAAAGGGTATCGAACTGGATTCCCAAGAGACGCCCTTTTGCAAGAAGTGCGCCCTGTTGCTTTACGGTAGTTACAAAATGTGGGGGAACATTACCTTTTGGGAATACAACAGCCTCTCCACAAAGTGCACCCACCTTAGTACCACCGATGTAGAACACATCACAAAGGTCTGCCACATCCTTTAAAGTAACATCGGTGCCCTTGCTCATGAGGCCATATCCCAGTCTTGCCCCATCCAAAAAGAGGGGAATCTGAAATCTGTCGCAGATGCGGCGAAGCTCGGTAAGTTCGGCCTTAGTGTAAAGTGTACCGCTTTCGGTAGGGTGGGAGATATATACCATTCCCGGAAATACAGCGTGATCCATGTTGCCGTCTCCGTAGAAATCAGCAAGGTAAGTTTCAAGCTCTGTAGGATCCATCTTAGCTTCATGGGAAGGAAGGGTAAGTACCTTGTGCCCGGAGTGCTCGATGGCACCGGATTCATGTACCGCAATGTGTCCTTCTTCGGTGGCAACAACGCCTTGATAGTTCTGGAGCATCGCAGCGATGACGGTGGAGTTGGTCTGGGTACCGCCTACCAGAAACTGAATGTGAGCCTCGGGATGTCCGCAGGCAATGCGAATTTTCTCTTTGGCACTTTCACAGAATTTATCATTACCATAGCCGGTTTCTTGTTCTAAATTGGTCTCCATCAGGCACTGAAGGATTTTCTCGTGGGCGCCTTCAGAATAATCGTTTTCAAATGATAACATGTAAGTCCTCCTGAAATGTCATAATTTATCTCATTTTAGCACAGCGCATGTTAAGTAGCAAATAATCGCTAAAAAATAAGCACTTTATATAAAAAAGTAGCCCTTTTATAATATCAGTGTGATTGTTATAATCATACTTAGTATAATAAAGCTGGGAGTTATACCCTGAATAAGGGCGACTAGCCACAGCTTCGGAGCCCGTTTTAGGGTATAGCTCCCGGCTTTAGGTAAGAAATGAAAGGAATAACGTATGGAGAAAATCTTTGATTTAGAAAAATATGCGGCAAAATCCAGAGAGATGGTTGCTGAGGGTTGTGTTCTTCTTCGTAATGAAGGAAATGTACTCCCTTTGAATGCAGGTGTGAAGATTGCACTCTTTGGTCGTAGCCAGTTTAATTATTATAAAAGCGGAACCGGTTCGGGCGGTCTTGTTAATACCACATATGTAGTAGGGATTAACGATGCTCTGGAGGCATGTGAGACCATTGAGGTAAATCAAATGGTGAAGGCAGCTTATGAGTCGTGGCTTATCGGTCATCCCTTTGATGGTGGGCATGGCTGGGCGACAGAGCCTTGGTTCCAGGAGGAGATGCCTTTATCCGATGAGCTTATTGCGAAAGCTAAGGCTCAGTCTGAGATTGCGGTTATCATTATCGGGCGTACAGCCGGTGAAGATCAGGATAATAAGGCTGAGGCAGGAAGCTATCTTTTGACGGATTTGGAAAGGGATATGCTTGCAAAGGTTTGCAGTAGCTTCGAAAAGACGGTAGTACTTTTAAATGTAGGCAATATTATCGATATGAAGTGGGTAGAGGAGTACAAGCCTTCTGCAGTTATGTACGTATGGCAGGGCGGTCAGGAAGGCGGAAACGGTGTGCTGGATGTTTTGACCGGCGTAGTTACCCCATCCGGCAAGCTGGCAGATACCATTGCAAAAGATATTTCGGACTATCCGTCCTTTGGCTGCTATGGTGACCCGGAGCGTAATTTTTATGAAGAGGATATTTATGTAGGATATCGCTACTTTGAGACCTTTGCCAAGGATAAGGTATTGTATCCTTTTGGATTTGGCTTATCTTATACGGAGTTTTCCATCCAGATGGATTCCATGAATGTGGAAGATGAGTATGTGACCATGAAGGTGAACGTAGAAAATGTAGGCAAAGTAGCCGGCAAAGAGGTTGTACAGGTATATGCAGAGGCTCCACAGGGACTTCTGGGTAAGCCTGCAAGAGTACTTTGCTGTTATGCTAAGACAAGACTTTTACAGCCGGGAGAGTGCCAGCAGATTATTCTGTGCTTTGCCATGGAACGTCTGGCATCCTATGATGATAGTGGCGTTACCGGATATAAATCAGCTTATGTCCTTGAGCAAGGCGATTATGATATCTATGTGGGAAATGATGTACGTAGCAGCGCATACGCGGGCAGTATCGAGGTAGAGGAGCTGCAGGTTACGAAACAGCTGGAGGAAGCACTGGCTCCGGTACTTTCCTTCCAGAGAGTGAAGCCCAAGATGGATGAGACCGGCAATTATGTGGTTACCAAGGAGGAGGTACCTACCAGAACTGTGGACCCTAAGGAAAGACGTCTGGAGAGACTTCCGGAGGAAATCACTTATACAGGTGATAAGGGCTACAAATTAAAGGATGTGGCGGGCGAGAAGATTAGTATGGAGCAGTTTATTGCCCAGCTGACGGACGAGGACTTATGCCACATGACCCGAGGGGAAGGAATGAGCTCACCCAAGGTAACTCCGGGTACCTGCGCGGCTTACGGAGGTGTAACAGAGCGCCTTAAGGGCTTCGGTATCCCCTGTGCTTGCTGTAGTGACGGCCCCAGTGGTATCCGTATGGACTGTGGAACCTATGCATTCTCCATGCCAAACGGAACCGCAATGGCATGTAGCTTTAATGATGATTTAGTGGAAGAATTATATCAGTGGGAGGGCTTAGAACTTCGTAAGAACCGTATTGAGTCCCTTCTTGGTCCGGGCATGAATCTGCACCGTTACCCGTTAAATGGTCGTAACTTTGAGTATTTTTCGGAGGATCCGGTACTTACCGGTAAGATGGCAGCAGCCCAGCTTCGTGGTATGCAGGAGATAGGCGTAACCGGAACCATCAAGCACTTTGCAGGAAATAATCAGGAATTCAGGCGTAATAAAGCGGACAGTGTGATTTCGGAGAGGGCACTTAGAGAAATCTATTTAAAGGGCTTTGAAATCGCCGTAAAGGAAGGCAATGCAGACTCCATCATGTCCACCTATGGTCCGGTAAACGGCCTGTGGACAGCCAGCAGTTATGATTTATTGACCACCATACTGCGCGGTGAGTGGGGCTTTACCGGTATCGTCATGACCGACTGGTGGGCAACCGGTAACGATGAGGGAGAGAAGGCGACCCATCAGAATACAGCAGCCATGCTCCGTAGCCAGAATGATATCTACATGGTAGTGGCTGACTCCTTAAGTAACGCAGGACATGACAATACCATGGAAGCATTGCAAAAAGGCACCCTTACCAGAGGAGAGCTGCAAAGAACTGCAGCAAATATCTGTAGATATCTGATTACCACACCTGCATTCCTTCGTATGAATGGAGAAGAGACAGAGCTGGATAAACAGCTTGCAGCCTGCATCTCTGCAGAGGAAGAAGCGGTATTTAACCGTGTGGATGTATATGTGGAGAAGGAAGGAGAGATTCCTGTTTCTGCAATAAACTCTGAAAAAGGCGCATCCAGCTTCATCCAGCTGTGCTTAAAGGAGAGAGGCTATTATCGCCTGGAGATGGTGTGCAGAGTGGTATCGGACAACGAACTTGCCCAGGTACCGGTATCAGTGTTCTTAGACAGGGATTTACTGAAGACGGTCACCTTAAGCGGTGAGGAAGATGATTGGAAGACGGAAAGCATTTCATTCGAGTGTTCTTTTGCGTATAATTACACCATGAAGTTCTTCTTTGGCCAGAGTGGTATGGAGATTCAGAGTATTAAGATTGTACAGGAGAAATCCATTGAAAAGGAGCTTTTAGAAAAAGTGAAAGCTCAGGATGCAGAATAAAGAAAGATAAAATTAAGGCGTATCCGTTGCTTGTGTGGATACGCCTTGTTTTTACTTCAAAAATCCATTAATAATCTGTGCCTCCGCCTCTGCCTCAGAAAGACCGAGAGTCATCAGCTTGATAATCTGGTCACCGGCTATCTTACCGATGGCAGCCTCGTGAATCAGCTCTGCATCCAAATGGTTTGCGTTGATTTCCGGGATGGCGCTGATTTTGGCGTTGTCCATGATGATGGCGTCGCATTCGGAGTGGCCGGCGCAGCGGTTGTTTCCGTTGATTTTCGCCAGGAAAATCTGCTTGGAATCGTCCTTGGCTACGGAGCGGGAGATTACGTTGGCACTGGAGCCTTCCCCGTTTAATTCCACCTCGAAGGTGGTCTCGGCGAACTGGCGGTCGTGGGTCATCAGCTTCTCGGAAACAATCAGTTTACCGCCGTCTGCCACATCTGCCTTGGTCAGACGCTTGGTGGAGTCCACGCCGCGAATCTGTACGGTCTCCATCTCCATGAAGCTGTTCTCGCCTACATGAACCACCGTTTCCGGGTTCATGATACGTTCTCCGGTACCTTCGCCGCTTCCGTAGTGTTTCTCGACATATTTGACGTGAGAATTCTTACCGATGAAGAAGGTGTGAATTCCGTCGTGCTTGCTCATTAAGTCGCCGCTGTTGTGAATACCGCAGCCAGCTATGATGGTGATGTCACAGTCATCCCCGATGTAGAAGTCGTTATAAACCATCTCGGTGAGACCACTCTGTGATAACACAACCGGGATGTGTACGCTTTCCTTTTTGGTACCCGGCTTAATCACGATGTCGATACCCTGCTTGTCCTCTTTGGTGACGATGTCGATATTGGCAGTGGTATTTCTGGATGCGGTGGCACCGTTGGCACGAATATTATAAGCACCTGCAGGTACGTCATGCAGGTCAGCAATCTGTTCTAATAAGTTTTTCTGTATAGCGTCCATATCAGGTCCTCCTAGTTTGTCTTCGTAACTTCCCGGTAGAATTTACAGCTACCGGTACCGTTTAACAGCTCCGGAAGAACTTCTTCCTTAGGACCCTGTGACTTTAAGTTGCCGTCGGCGATAACGATAATCTCGTCGGCGATGTTTAGGATTCTCTCCTGATGAGAAATGATAATCAGGGATTTCTCCTGATCGTGGAGCTCTTCAAATACCTTAATCAGGTTGTTAAAGCTCCATAAGTCGATACCTGCCTCTGGTTCGTCAAATACGGAGAGTGGGGTATTTCTTGCAATGATGGTAGCAATCTCAATACGCTTTAATTCGCCGCCGGAAAGGGAGGCGTCCACATCACGGTTAATATAATCTCTGGCACATAAGCCTACCTTGGATAAGAAATCACAGGCACCTGCAGCAGATAAATTATTGCCTGCAGCAAGAGTAATTAAGTCCTTTACCTTGATTCCTTTGAAGCGTACCGGCTGCTGGAAGGCAAAGCTGATACCAAGGTTCGCACGTTCAGAAATACTCATATCCGTGATATCGGTGCCATTAAAGTAAATCTTGCCGGAGGTGGGCTTTTCAATACCCATAATCAGCTTGGCAAGGGTGGATTTACCACCGCCGTTTGGTCCGGTAATTGCTACAAACTTATGGTCATCGATGGTCAGATTTATATTTTTAATGATTTCCTTTTGGGTAGATGCAGAATCCCCTACCTGAAAGGAAATGTCTTTAAGTTCTAACATTTTCTTCCTCCTAAAGTTGCTCAATATAGTATACCATACTTTGTAAAAAAGAAAACAGTATTCTTATAAACATTCCTGATGACGTGGAAAATAAGTACTATTCAAGGAAAGGGGGATATGATAAAATAGTACTAGAAATTGTTTGATAATCAAATTATTACTTATTTTGAAAAAAGGAGTCGGTAGCTATGAACTTTACGGAAAAGAGTTACACAAATCAAGTTGCATCGTTTTGTTATACCCTAATTAACCTTATGTTAGCGATTGCGTACGTGGTGGAATTTCTAAAAGGTGCCAGAAGTATTACCTATATCTTAACTGTTGCGGCATTTACTATTATTCCGAGTATTGTTGTTTGGGTGCTTTATAAGAGAAATGGAGAAAGTAAAGCGATTCAGCATGTCATGGGTATATGCTACAGTATATTTTATCTGTTCATTATTTTTACAACCAACAGTCAGCTGGCATTCACCTATGCCTTTCCCATGTTTATGGTTATCACTCTTTATTGTGATACCATATACAGCTTGGAGATCGCAGCAGGAGCGCTCATTGGAAATATTGCGGTCATTATTTATTATAAGAATTTGGGTGTAACCATGAGCTCTGCGGACCTTACAATTCGTCTGGCGGCAGTGTTATTTGTCGGTGGATTTATGGTACTTACCAGTGTGGCGATGAAGAAAATCAGTAAGTATCGAATGCTGGAGATTAATGAGCAGAAGGAGAAATCCGAGAGCTTGCTTCAAAATATCATGGGGATATCGTCTCAGATGTCCGAGGGAATCTTTGAAGCAAACGAGAAGATGACAGTTCTTGGTGAGTCCGTTGCTCAGATTAGAAATTCTATGAAGGAAGTTAATGATGGTAACTCTGAAACTGCGGAAGCTGTACAGCAGCAGCTTCTTCGTACGGAAGAGATTCAGAATCATATCACAGATGTTAGGAAATCGGTAGATGGTATGAGCGAGGATATGAAGCATGCCAATGCTTCTGTTAAGACCGGTCTTGAGCATGTAGCCGAGATGGCGGTTCAGGTAGAAAAGTCAAAAGAGGCAAATGCTACAGTAAATCAGAAAATGGCAGAGCTAACCGAATATACGGAGAAGATGAATTCCATTATTGAGATGATTAACAGTATCACCGGTAAGACCAGCTTATTGGCACTGAACGCATCCATTGAGGCAGCAAGAGCAGGTGAGGCAGGACGTGGTTTTGCAGTAGTAGCAGGTGAGATTTCAACCCTTGCTAATCAGACGAAGGAAGCAACCGTTAATATAACGGAACTGATTAACAGTATCAACGTGGAGCTTTCATCCGTATCGGAGGCAATTGATCTTGTTACCAGTTGCAACGATTCCCATGCAGTAAGTGCTAAGGCTGTAGAAGAGAGCTTTGATAAGATTGCAGGAGAGGTAACCGGTATCTCCGGAAAGATTGAGGAGATGGGAACTGTTGTAGAAAATCTGGGCACAGCCAACGAATTAATCGTGGAAAGCATCCAGACTATTTCTGCAATTTCCGAAGAAGTATCTGCTCACTCCAGTGAGACTTATGATGCCTGTGAGGACAACAGCGTGATGGTGGCTGAGGTTACAGAGATTATCGATGGTCTGAATGAAAATGCACAGAAGCTTACTTCGTAATGGTTTTGAATTTAATAAAAAATTTAAACAATTTTAAAAATAGGGGTTGACATTTGGATGGAAAACGATTAGAATAATCAATGTTGTAAGTGATGAGCTTACAATGCATGTGCGTTTAGCTCAGCTGGATAGAGCGTTTGGCTACGGACCAAAAGGTCGGGAGTTCGAATCTTCTAACGCACGCTAACCCTTGAACATACGTGTTCAAGGGTTTTTTTGTATAAATTTCCATGTATTGCACATCCTTTGTAAGGAAAGGAAGGTGTAATGTATGGATCATGATGTTTTTGTTAAACCCGGTGTTATGCCGCCGGTAGATCTTTATGATGATGGCAATATTCCCAAGGAAGATTTGCCCCAGGATGTGATTCCGGATGAGGTTCCCAGAAAGGATGGGCCCGGTGGAGAAGGAGAGTAAAGCACTCTCCTTTTTTAGTTAATACATTCCAAATGACAAATTGCGTTTACCGTGATATAATCATATATATTACAGAAGAAAAGGAGCATACAATGAAATCCTTTAAAGAATTGTATTTAGCCGGTGAAATCGAATTTGAAGCAATTGACGATTACAGCTATGAGTGGGGAATGGGCGACGATGAACGTACGCTGGCGCAGTATTTGGGATTAAATGCAGAGGAAGAGGATGCTTGGGTAAGCGAATCGGAGGATGCTTTAAGAGCGCTTTTAGATGAGCAGAAATAATTTATATCGGAGGATAAGAAGATGGCAGATTTAAAAGGAACAAAGACAGCAGCGAATTTAGAGGCAGCATTTGCAGGAGAGTCTATGGCTCGCAATAAATACACCTATTTCGCTTCTAAGGCGAAGAAGGAAGGTTATGAGCAGATTGCAGCTCTTTTCTTAGAGACTGCTGATAATGAGAAAGAGCATGCGAAAATGTGGTTCAAACTCTTAAATGGCGGTATCGGTAACACCATAGAGAATCTTGCAGCAGCGGCAGCAGGCGAGAATGAAGAGTGGACCAGCATGTACAAGCAGTTTGCAGAAGAGGCACGTGAGGAAGGCTTTAATGAGATTGCGGCATTGTTTGAAGGGGTAGCTGCAATTGAGAAGGAGCATGAGGAAAGATACTTAAAGCTTCTTGAGAATATCGAGAAGGGTATCGTATTTAAAAAGGATGGCGTAACTGTATGGAAGTGCAGAAATTGTGGTCATATCCATCACGGAGAAACTGCTCCTGAGGTATGCCCTGTATGTGCACACCCACAGGCTTATTTTGAGGTACAGGCTCAGAATTACTAATCATGGACGGTACACAGTATAGAGTATGTAAAAAGTGTTTGATGCGGGATATGATGGACAAGCAGGAGTATTTTAAAAACCTGCAGGAGTATATCGACAATTTGGACCCGGAGACCAAGGTCTCCGATGAAACCTACGAGCAGCGATTGCAGGTGTGCACCAAGTGTGACTTTCTATTAGAAGGTATGTGTCGGACCTGTGGCTGTTACGTAGAGCTGAGGGCAGCCTTAGTCAGGAATTATTGTCCCAATAAAAAATGGTAAGAGCAGTATTGTACAGGGAGGTGCGTTATGTCTCAAAAGAAAATGCATGAAATACATAGAATAAATTTTGTGGTTCTGTTGTCTTATTCGATGCTTACACTTATATTATTGTTTGCATATATTATGGAATTGGTAAAAGGAAGTAGAACGCCGGAATACACTGCAGTGTTTGCAATATTGGATTTATTACCGTATATTGTATGTATGGTGTTGTATCGAAAGGATAGGCAGAGTGGAATTATAAAGTATGTACTGGCGTTAGGATTTTCCATTTTGTACGCATTTGTACTGTTAACTGCGGCTGTTCCCACTACATTTGTTTATATGTTTCTGGTATTTTTTATGATTATTCCATATGGTGATTTAAAATTATGTTACATTGCCGGTGGAATAGCATTTATTGCAAATGTAATTTCTGTTTTGATAGGATTTACCAATGGTTTACTGTCATCAGCAGATTTGGCGCTTGTAGAAATTCAGGTTATCTCCATAGCTCTAGCAGCTCTCTTTTCTGCTTTTGTAACTCTGGTTATTCGCAGGGTAAATGTCCAGAAGTTGGAAGAGTTGAATGTGGAAAAAGAGAAAGTTGACACATTGCTTACCAATACGCTGGAGATATCCAGAGGCATATCTGAAGATATTGATTCTGTTAAGGTAAGGATGGAGCGTCTGGATTTATCCGTTGCAGCAACTCGTGATTCTATGCATGATGTTTCGGCGGGGGCTAATGAAACCGCGGAATCTATGCAGAACCAGTTATTGCAGACAGAAGAAATCATGGAACAGGTTAAAAAAGCGAAAGAAGTATCAAGAGTTATTGCAGAAGATATTCAGCAGACAGAAGACACTGTTAATGTTGGAAAAGGCAATATTAACAATCTTCTTTCTTGTGTTAATAGGTCGGAAGAAGCGAGCACAACCCTTGTGGCCAAGATGAACGAATTAACCGAAAATACGGAAAAGATGAATACCATTGTAGAAATGATTAATTCCGTTACAAAACAAACCAGTTTGCTGAGTTTAAATGCATCTATTGAGGCTGCCAGAGCGGGTGAAGCAGGTAGAGGATTTGCTGTTGTTGCAGAGGAGATTTCAAGTCTTGCAAAACAGACCAGTGAGGCAACTGTCAGTATTACTTCGTTAATCGAGGGAATTACAGTATCTATTGATGAGGTATTGAATTCTATTAATCTGCTTATGGAAAGTAATACGGAGCAAAATCAGTCAGTGGAAACCATGGCACTTAATTTTGAGAAGATTGAGAGATGTTCCCGAAGCATTTTCGAAGTGAGTGATGGTTTGGAAGATGTGATTGACGAACTTGCGAAATCAAATGAAATGATTGTACAAAGTATTAATAGCGTATCTTCTGTTACAGAGGAAGTGTCAGCCCGTGCGAATGAGACTCTGTCAGAAAGTGAAAGGGATGCGTTGGTGGTAGATGAGATTACGAAGGTAATCATTGAGTTGCATGATAAGGCGAAACAACTGAATCAATAAAGTGTAACAGTATATTAAAAACGGTACTCAAGATGAGTACCGTTTTTTGAACTTTATATTTCATTTTAGCCCATGGTTACAACTACACTTACTTCTTTCTTGGCAGGATCGTAAGGGATGATGTTGCCTTCTACGGCTACTCCATCAACTACCATGCTTACAACACCTTTCTGGACATTGTTTGGATTAAGTACCTGTACATTGTAGATGGCACCGCGGTATTCACGGGTAAGCTTGAAATCGCCAAATCCGGTAGGTACACAAGGATTAATCTGTAAACCACTGTGGGTGGGATATACACCTAAGATGTACTGAGAGATATTGGTAAATGTCCATGCTGCAGTACCGGTCAACCAGCTGTTCTTAGCCTCACCGTGGAACTTCGCATCACGGCCGGCAATCATCTGAGCGTAGCAGTAAGGCTCGGTACGATGGATTTCGCTGATTTCCTCAGTATATGCAGGACAGGTCTTCTTGTAGATTTCGAATGCTCTGTCACCACGTCCGAGAACGGTTTCAGCGATAGAAACCCAAGGATTGTTGTGGCAGAAGATACCTGCGTTCTCCTTGTATCCCGGTGGATATGAGGAAACCTCACCAAGCTCTAAGTGATACTTGGTATAAGCAGGCTGCAAGATCATAATACCATACTCGGTATCCAGTCTTTCCTTAACGGAATCAAGTGCCTTTTCTGCAAGACCTTCCTTAACACCTACTCCTGCAAGTACACAGAAGCCCTGTGGCTCGATGTAAATTTGGCCCTCTTCACATTCCTTAGAACCAACCTTATTGCTGTATGCATCATAAGCACGAACGAACCAATCGCCGTCCCAGCCTGCATCTAAGATGGTATCATACATCTCAGCAACTTCTTTTCTTGCATATTCAGCTTCTGCTGTGTCGCCTAAGAGTTCACACATCTGAGCATATTCTTCACCGTATTTTACAAACATACCTGCGATGAATACTGACTCTGCAACAGGGCCTTCACTTGGACCAAAGGTCTGGAAGGATTCGCCCGGATGCTCAGAGAAGCAGTTTAAGTTCAGACAGTCATTCCAGTCTGCACGTCCGATTAATGGTAATTTATGAGGACCCTTGTGGGTAACAGTAAAGTCGAAGGAACGTTTTAAGTGTCCCATTAAGGTAGTTGCCTTAGACCAATCGTTATCGTAAGGAACCATTTCTGTTAAAATGGAGGTATCACCGGTCTCACGTACATAAGCACTGGTACCTGCGATTAACCAAAGTGGATCGTCATTGAAGCCACCGCCGATGTCGGCATTGCCTTTCTTGGTAAGAGGCTGGTACTGATGGTATGCACTACCATCTTCAAACTGGGTAGAAGCGATATCGATAATACGCTCTCTGGCACGGTCAGGAATCAAATGTACGAAACCGAGTAAATCCTGACAGCTGTCACGGAAGCCCATACCACGACCGATACCAGACTCATAGTAAGATGCGGAACGGGACATGTTGAAGGTTACCATACACTGATACTGGTTCCAGATGTTAACCATTCTGTTAACCTTATCATTGCCGGACTGAACATGATACTTGGAAAGAAGCGCTTTCCAATATGTCTGAAGCTCTGCAAGAGCCTTATCCACGTCGGCAGCAGTTGCATAACGTGCAAGCATCTCATGAGCGGGCTTCTTATTGATTACATTGTGCGATTCCCACTTTTCTTCCTGTGGAAGCTCTAAGTAACCCAGAACGAATACAAAAGTTTTGGATTCGCCCGGCTGTAAGGTGATATTTAACTGCTGACATGCGATGGGAGACCATCCGCTTGCCATGGTATTCTTACACTGGCCGTTTTCTACAACTTCAGGATTCTCCGCACTTCTGTATGCGCCTAAGAAATCATCGCGGATGGTATCAAAACCTGCAATAGGTGCATTTACAGAGTAGATTGCATAGTGGTTACGACGCTCTCTGTACTCTGTCTTATGATAAATGGTGGAACCTTCCACCTCTACTTCGCCGCAGCTTAAGAGTCTCTGGAAGTTCTTCATATCATCGTCTGCATTCCACAAACACCATTCTACATAAGAAAATACCTTTAATTCTTTTACACTGTCAGAGGTGTTGGAAAGAGTTAACTTAGAAACCTCACAGTTATCATTCATAGGTACAAAGGAAAGAACTTCAGCCTTTACATTGTCTTTAGAGGATGTGAAACGGCTGTAACCGATACCGTGGCGGCATTCATAAGAATCCAGGTCTGCCTTCACAGGCTGCCATCCGGGATTCCATACGCTGTCTCCATCCTTAATATAGAAATACTTGCCACCCATATCCATCGGTACGTTATTGTAGCGATAACGGGTAAGGCGAAGCAGTTTTGCATCCTTGTAGAAGGTGTAACCACCACAAGTGTTGGAAATCAAACTAAAGAACTCGTTACATCCAAGGTAGTTGATCCAAGGAAGAGGAGTCTTAGGGGTGGTAATGACGTATTCTTGATTGGCGTCATCAAAATAACCGAATTTCATAATATCTCTCCTTTGACTTTGAATTAATCGTTTAAGTAATTTTATTATAACTGCATTATACAGAAGTTGAGTGTGGAATGCAATCCTAATGTTTTTGTATTTTTTACTGTAATTATTAGAGGGCAAATTGTTAAAAAATACTAAAAAGAGCAAAAAATGAGCTAAAAACCATTGCAAAATGGCAAAAATGTGTGATATAGTCAAAGTGCGAAAACGTTTAAGAGTGTTTTGAGTATCAAAAAAGGGGTTACAGTATGGCATCTATGAAGGACATTGCTGCCCGATGTGGGGTCAGCGTCGCGACAGTAAGTAAGGCATTAAATGATCATAGTGACATCGGAGAGGAAACTAAGGCGAGAATTCGTGAGGTGGCTAAGGAAATAGGATATTTCCCTAATTCCATGGCGAGAGCACTGAAGACAAATCATACGAATAATATCGGTGTTCTTTTTGTTGATGAGGCACAAAGTGGACTTACCCATGACTACTTTTCCCACGTGCTTGATTATTTTAAGCGTACGGTGGAGGAGAAGGGGTATGACATTACCTTCTTGAATAATAAAGGACAGGGGCATATGTCTTATCTGGAGCATTGCCGGTATCGTGGGTTTGATGGTGTTGTAATTGCCTGTGTGGATTTCTTTGACCCTCAGGTTGTAGAGCTGGTGCAGAGTGATATTCCGGTGGTAACCATTGACCATATGTTTAACAATCGTATCAGCATTATGTCTGATAATGTGGGGGGAATGCGGGATTTGCTGGAGCATGTGTATTCCTTAGGACACCGCAGAATTGCCTATATCCATGGTGCTGATTCCTCCGTTACCAGAGAGCGATTATCCTCTTTCTATTATAATGCAGAGCGTCTGGGACTGGAGGTTCCTGATGAATATATAAAGGAAGCTGCATACCGCAACAGTAAGGAGGCGGCGGAGAAGACCAAGGAGCTTTTGGATTTGAAGAATCCTCCTACTTGTATTTTCTATCCGGATGATTTTGCTTGCTATGGCGGTATTAATGAAATCAATGACAGAGGGCTTAGGATTCCGGAAGATATTTCAGTGGTAGGGTATGATGGTATCCGTATTGGACGTCATATCAGACCACAGCTTACCACTCTCCGTCAGGATACCGGGATGATTGGAACCCAAGCAGGAGAGAAACTGATCTCTCTGATTGAGAGACCTAAGACTACTCTGGTTGAACAGGTAATTATTCGAGGTGAGGTATATCCGGGAGAAACAGTTAAAAGATTGAAATAAAGGAATAATGATTTTAGAAAGACAACTCGAAGGAGTTGTCTTTTTTTGAATTGTTTATTCTACATAAAAATTTACGAAAAAGTTTAAGTAAAAAATGGTACCATAGACCTATTGTTGGGTAAAAAATGACGATTTTAAGTTAAATTTACTTGTTTAGTGCAAACTAAAATAGTTTAACTTGTACAAAATTACCACTTTTTTTCAAAAAAGACTTGCATTTTGCATCAAGTTGCTATATAGTTAAGGCAAGTAAACGATTAAGTGAATCGTTGGACTTACGGAAACCATATAAAACATTTTTTGGGAGGAATAAAAATGAAAAAGAGAGTATTAAGTGTTTTATTAACAACTGCATTAGCAGCTTCTATGCTTACAGCATGTGGCGGTTCAAGTAGCGCATCTTCTTCTGTATCTTCTGATGGTAAAGTGTTAAACATTTACTGCTGGAATGAAGAGTTTAAGACTCGTTTAACAGATCATTATCCGGGTTATGAAGCAATTGATGGAACTACCGGTAAGATTGGTGAAGTTACCGTTAAGTGGAACATCAAACCTAATGAGAACAACGCATATCAGAACAACTTAGATGAGACTTTATTAAAGCAGAAGGATGCAGCTGCTGATGATAAGATTGACTTATTCTTAGTAGAAGCTGACTATGCATTAAAGTATGTTGATACCGATTACACTGTAGCTGTTAAGGATTTAGGCGTTACCGATGCAGACCTTGCTAATCAGTATCAGTACACCAAGGATATCGTTACCGATTCTAAGGGCGTATTAAAGGGTGTTTCATGGCAGGGATGTCCTGGTGCTATGTTCTATAGCAGAGAAGCTGCTAAGGAAATCTTCGGAACCGATGACCCTGCAGCAATCCAGGAATACGTTAAGGATTGGGATACCTTCACTGCAACTGCAGCAGATGTAGCAGCTGCTGGTTACAAGATGGTTTCATCTGTAAACGATACATATCGTGTATACTCTAACAACGTAACCTCTAAGTGGGTTGTTGATGGCAAGATTAATATTGATGACAATATCATGAATTGGGTTGAAGATTCAAAGGCTATGGTAGATGCAGGTCAGGCAGGTACTCATGATCTTTGGTCAACCGACTGGAGTGCAGGTTTCTATCCAGATGGAAAGGTATTCTGCTACTTTGGACCAGCTTGGTTAATCAACTTCTCTATGGCGGCTGATACCGAAGGTTCTATCGGCTACAATGGTGGCTGGGGTGCTACGGAAGGTCCTCAGGGCTTCTACTGGGGCGGTACTTGGATTTGTGGCGCTAACGGAACTGACAACGCAGATCTCATTAAGGATATCATGTTAAAGATGACCACCGATGCAGAGCTTATGAAGGGCATCGTAATTAAGGATGATGACTTTGTAAACAACAAACCTGCTATGGAAGCTATGGCAGCTGATACTTCTTACTCAAGCAAGATTTTAGGCGGACAGAACCCTCTGGCTATGTACTGCGCAGGTGCTGAGAAGATTGATTTAAGCAATTGTTCAGCATACGATCAGGGATGTAATGAAGAGTTCCAGAAGGCTATGAAGAACTACTTCGAAGGAAATGCAACCTTAGAGGAAGCTAAAGAATTATTCTACAAGGGTGTTACCGAGAAGTATCCGGAGTTAACATACTAATTAGCAGTATATATTTATTAGGTAGAGATTGATGTGCCTGCCTACCACTTTTGGTCAGGCAGGCACTTCTTTTTTCAAATTTTCAAAAAATGGCAAGAGACATTAATCATTAATGGTTGTTGCAATCTTTTGAAGGATGATTGGGAGGTAAGGTTATGAAGAAAGAAACGAAGGGAAAAGTAGTAAGCTACAACAAATGGGGTTATATTTTTCTAATTCCATTTGTAACTGTATATGTTATTTTTCAATTGATTCCGCTTGGTAGTACGATTATCAACAGTTTTTTTGAAAATTATCGTTCAGGTCTTATGCAGGTGGGACCTAACTTTGTGGGGCTGGATAATTTTATTAAATTATTTTCCAGTGGTGATATTTGGGTATATACTGCAAATACATTGATTATGTGGGTTATGGGATTTGTTCCACAGATACTTGTTTCCTTATTATTAGGAGCATGGTTTTCTGATACCAGACTTCGTTTAAAGGGACAGAGATTTTTTAAGACTGTTATTTATTTACCGAATTTAATCATGGCATCTGCATTTTCTATGTTGTTTTTTGCACTGTTCTCAGATGCAGGTCCAATAAATGATATTTTGATTACTATAGGAGTTCTTGATGAGCCATTTAAGTTCTTCTCTCACACATGGAGTACCAGAACTTTAGTTGCTTTTATGAACTTTGTTATGTGGTTTGGTAATACCACCATTCTTTTAATGGCCGGTATGATGGGTATTGATACTTCCCTCTTTGAAGCAGCTGAAGTGGATGGTGCCACTGCGTCTCAGGTATTCTTCAAGATTACCCTACCGCTCTTAAAGCCGATTTTGATTTATGTAATGATTACCTCCTTAATCGGTGGTTTACAGATGTTTGATGTGCCACAGATTTTAACTAATGGTACCGGAGAGCCTATGCGTTCATCCATGACTCTGATTATGTACCTGAATAAGCACCTATTTAGTAAGAACTATGGTATGGGTGGTGCATTATCTGTATTCTTATTTGTAATTACAGGTATCTTAAGTTTAATTGTGTTTAAGTTTACCGGTACCGGCGAAAGTAATGATTAGGAGGGAAAAGGCATGGGTGACAATAGAAATGACGATTTAGATAAGGGTATCGGTATCAAGGCCCGTAGAGCAATTGCTTATATAGTATTGGCAGTTATTTCGTTCTTCTGTCTGATTTGGTTTTATATCCTATTGATTAATGCAACCAGATCGAATGGTGAATTGACCAGAGGCTTCACACCAATTCCAAGTACATATTTATTTATCAATTGGCAGAACCTTTTAGCAGGAACCTTACCAATTATCAATGGTCTGGTAAATAGTTTGATTGTTTCCATCTGTAGTGCAGCGTTAAGCACTTACTTCTCTTGCATGACTGCTTATGCGATTCATGCATACGATTTTAAGTTCAGAAAAGCAATCTTTACTTTTATACTGGCGGTAATGATGATTCCTTCACAGGTTACTGCGCTTGGTTTCCTGCAGTTAGTGGATGGAATGGGGTTAACTAATAGTTTTATCCCACTTATCATTCCCTCTATTGCAGCGCCGGCGACATTCTACTATTTAAAGCAGTATATGGCATCTAATCTGCCACTGTCTATTATTGAAGCGGCAAGAATTGATGGTTCCGGTGAGTTTAGAACCTTTAACACCATTATGCTTCCGATGATGAAGCCTGCGATGGCTGTACAGGCGATTTTCACCTTTGTATCCAGCTGGAACAATTACTTTACCCCGGCACTTATTTTGCAGGATGATAAGAAGAAAACATTACCGATTCTTATTGCACAGCTTCGTAGTGCAGACTTCCTTAAATTTGATATGGGGCAGGTATATGTGATGATTGCCTTCTCTATCTTCCCGGTGGTTATTGTTTATTTGTTATTATCTAAGCACATCGTACAGGGTGTGGCTGTAGGTAGCGTAAAGGGCTAACAACAAAAACATATATAAATCCTCTTATGAAAAGAGCTGTAGGCGTAATGTCTGCAGTTTTTTTCGTTTAGAAAAAGTTTAGAAACGCTTTAGCGCAGGTATATTTACGTGGAAGAGTCGGAATGCTATACTTACCTTATTAATATTTATGTGGGGAAAAAAGATGACGAAGCAGGATTTTTTAGATAGATTGCGTATGGCACTTAGTGGAAGAGTATCGCCATCCCTTGTAGAAGAGAATGTAGTTTATTACGAGGAGTATATAAATACACAAATTCGCCTTGGTAAGAGTGAGGCTTTGGTTATGGAGACGTTGGGAGATCCCAGACTGATTGCCAAGACCATTATCACTACGAATAATACGGCATCAGAACAGACAAGCTATGAGTATCAAGAGGTTTCAACGGACTCTGATCTTGTGGCTAGGGTTAAGCGTTGGCTTAGTAATGTTCACATCCCGGGCTGGCTATGGGCAATTGTAATGGGAGCACTGTTTATTGCAGTAATCAGTGTGGTGTTCTCTGTGATATCCTTCTTGCTGCCGACTGTTCTACCTATTATATTAGTAGTATTTTTGATTAAACTTTTCAGAGATTGGCTGAATTAATATAAGCCCTCACAAATATAAGCCCCCACACACTCTCATAAGTGACTTGCCACTGCATCGGAACGCATGAGAGTGTGTGGGGGCTTATATTTGTGAGGGCTCATATTTGTAGAATAATTCTGCATGCAAAGAAAAAAGACTATCAGGGGGGCTGATAGTCTTTTTTGAGGGGAGTATAAATAATTAATATATAAGGGTCTGTAAATAGAATGTTGAAGGGTTATCTATTTACAATCATGATTATAATACAAAGGTACTAGAAATGCAAGAGAAAAATAGTACCAAAGTCCCAAAATTTTTTCGGTACTTTTTCGTACAAAATGGCAAAAAACTATTCTGTTTACATTGAATCCAAAGACGTGTATAATGACTCTGACTACATTTTAAAGGAAAATATATGAGAAAATTTGAATTGATTGCACCATGTCATTTTGGGATGGAAGCGGTATTAAAAAAAGAAATTATTGATTTAGGATATGATGTGACGGAAGTTTCGGATGGGCGTGTTACCTTTTTCGGAGATGAGGAAGCATTAGTGCGTGCAAACGTATTTCTTCGCACTGCAGAGCGTATCCTTATTAAAATAGGAAGATTCCATGCGGAAACCTACGAAGAATTGTTTCAGGGAACCAAGGCTCTTCCTTGGGAGGAGTATATTCCAAAGGATGGTAAATTCTGGGTAGCTAAGGCGGGAAGTGTGAAAAGTAAGCTTTTCAGTCCGTCAGATATTCAGAGTATTATGAAAAAGGCTATGGTAGAGCGCCTGAAGGAGAAGTACCATATCGAATGGTTTAAAGAGGATGGTGAGAGCTTTCCGGTTCGTGTATTTCTTATGAAGGATGAAGTGACTGTGGGACTTGACACCACCGGTGAGTCTTTACATAAGAGAGGCTATCGTAAGCTTACTTCCAAGGCACCTATTGCGGAGAATCTGGCAGCATCCTTGATTATGCTGACGCCTTGGCACGGGGACCGTGTGCTGGTAGACCCGTTCTGCGGTAGTGGTACCTTCCCTATTGAAGCAGCTATGATGGCGGCGAATATTGCACCGGGTATGAACCGTAGTTTTACGGCGGAAAAGTGGGGGCATATTGTAGAAAAGTCCAATTGGTATGATGCCATTGATGAAGCTCGTGAAATGATGGATTTGTCTGTGGAGACGGATATTCAGGGCTTTGATATTGATGACAGTATGGTTGCTATTGCAAGGCAGAATGCCAAGATGGCTGGAGTGGACAAGCTGATTCACTTCCAAAGAAGAAGTGTTGCAGAGTTAAGTCACCCGAAAAAATACGGATTTATTATTACAAATCCGCCTTATGGCGAGCGTTTGGAGGAAAAGACTGCGTTGCCGGCTCTTTATAAGACGATCGGAGAGAGGTATCGTAATCTGGATAGCTGGAGTATGTATCTGATTACCGCATACGAGCAGGCGGAAGAATATATCGGACGAAAAGCGGACAAGAACCGCAAAATTTACAATGGTATGATGAAGACCTATTATTATCAGTTTATGGGTCCGAAACCGCCAAAGAAGAATGGATAGTAATATATGAATAGAAAAACAAAACGCACAGTGACTCTTTTGGTTGTTATTATTTTGTGCATGGTCAGTACCTGTGTGCTGGCAGTAATTGCCTTTTTCAGGAGTCGACAGGTGCAGCAGTTTGAACGGGCCTCTGCGTCAAAGTCTGCCGGACAGGAGTCAGAAGAGAACGAGCTTTTTTGGAATGGTGATGAGGCACTGCTTACCGAAGATGGGATAGTAGTATTTGATGTCCGCTATACTGATGCTGATACAGAGATTTTACTTTCTCTTGCGGCGAGTATTGAAGAAGAGATGCAGGGGAAGGATATACAGCCTGTTTTCCTTGGTGCAGAGACGGATAGTGAGCTTAGGAGCACCATTTTGAAATGTGAAGAAATGGATTTATACATTGGTTTATGTGTAGGCTGGGAAGAAAACGATTCT
The DNA here is from genome assembly GCA_017467845.1 of Lachnospiraceae bacterium. Lineage (GTDB taxonomy): Bacteria > Bacillota > Clostridia > Lachnospirales > Lachnospiraceae > Acetatifactor. Next base: position 22,274 of record JAFUKH010000031.1, read on the forward strand.
GCTATGTTTGGTACAAAGTGTTTTTATAATGATGCTTACTATACACCGGATTATAATAATGTATGGCTTTCTGACAGGCTGCTGCAGAATGTGGTTACTGCCATTAGCGGGAAGGCTCTGGGAATGGAGAACTGCGGAGAAAGAGACATTCTTGTGGGGCTAAACGTTCCGGCCAGTCTTTTACAGCTTGGTTATCTGACTAACGCTGAGGAAGGAGAGCTATTAAAAGAGCCGGAGTATCTGAGAAAAATTGCAGGCGGAATTGTGGAAACTGTGGAGGAATATTATGAAGGTAGATAAGATTGTTTTTGCGACTGGCAATAAGGATAAAGTAAAGGAAATCCAGATGATTCTGGCTGATTTGGGAGCGGAAGTGGTGTCTATGAAGGAAGCCGGCATTTCCGTAGACATAGAAGAGAACGGAACTACCTATGAGGAAAACGCGCTGATTAAGGCAAGAGCTGTTGCTGCGCACACAGATGCCATTGTCATGGCGGATGATTCCGGTCTGGAGATTGACTATTTGAATAAGGAACCGGGAGTAATGTCAGCCAGATACATGGGTGAAGATACTTCCTACCGTATTAAAAATGCAAACTTAATGGGACGCCTGGAAGGCGTAGAGGATGAGAAGCGTACCGCAAGGTTCGTATGTGCCATTGCGGCGGTGCTTCCAAGTGGCAAAGAATTCTGTGTGCGAGGAACCATTGAAGGACGTATTGGGTATGAGGAAAAGGGGGAGAACGGCTTTGGTTACGACCCGATTTTCTATGTGCCTGAGTTCGGTAAGACAACCGCAGAGCTTTCTGAGGAAGAGAAAAACCAGGTAAGTCACAGAGGAAAAGCACTGGAGAAGATGAAAGAGATTCTAAAAGATTATGAAGATACTGATTGTTAGTGATACCCACAGAAAAAACGATGCATATTTTACCTTGGTGGAAAGAATTCATCCGGATATGGTTATTCATTGCGGCGACAGCGAGGGCAGCGAATATGCTCTTTCTCAGGCAGCAGGATGTCCTGTGCAGATTGTAATGGGAAACAATGACTTTTTCTGTGATTTACCCAGAGAATTGGAGTTTAACATTGATAAGTACAGGGTATGGGTGACTCATGGACACAATTACTATGTTTCTATGAATCTGGAGACTTTGAAAAGCGAAGCGAGACATCGTGGAGCTGACGTGGTGATGTTTGGGCATACACATAGGCCGTTTCTGGAGATTACGGATGATTTGGTGGTACTTAACCCGGGGAGCCTGTCTTATCCGCGCCAGGAAGGACGTAAGGCATCCTATGCCATGATGGAGATTGATAGACATGGAAAAGCACATTTCTGGCTGAAAAGCTTGTAATGATTTTGTACTTATTTTCAGATAAATAAAAAAATTAAAAAAACTTGCAAAAAAGTGCTTGACATATGTGGGGATGCGAGATATAATCAATTTTGTTCTTCGGTGACATACATAGAAAGCCAAGGACAAACACATAATATCGGGGTGTGGCTCAGCTTGGCTAGAGCACCTGCTTTGGGAGCAGGGGGTCGCAGGTTCGAATCCTGTCACCCCGATTATATATCGTAGGCGGGTGTAGTTCAATGGTAGAACACTAGCCTCCCAAGCTAGATACGTGGGTTCGATTCCCATCACCCGCTTTCAACATGTAAATGTTGTATGTGTCCATAGCTCAGCTGGATAGAGCAACGGCCTTCTAAGCCGTGGGTCGGGGGTTCGAATCCCTTTGGGCACATTATATGGTGGGTATAGCGCAGTTGGTTAGCGCGCCAGATTGTGGCTCTGGAGGCCAAGGGTTCGAATCCCTTTATCCACCCTCTTTTTATACTTTTGTGTCGTTTGACACGCTTGGTGTCATATATAGGGCTATCGCCAAGCGGTAAGGCACAGCACTTTGACTGCTGCATTCGCTGGTTCGAATCCAGCTAGCCCTGTTTTTTATTTTATATATGGGCTACTAGCTCAGGCGGTAGAGCACTTGACTTTTAATCAAGTTGTCCGGGGTTCGAGTCCCCGGTGGCTCATT